>JBGPEF010000178.1:0-9656 GCA_041482675.1 Tepidisphaeraceae bacterium
CACCTCCCATTTGCGCTTCTCCTGCGGCGTTTCGCCCGGGGCGACATAAACATCGCCGTCGAGGACCATCAGCGCCTCACCCGGCCGGCCCGCCAGGCGCTTGATGAAATTGGTCTCATATTTCCCGCGCTCAGTCGGGGTTTTGAATACCACCACATCCCACCGCTTGGGCGGCTGGATTTCATAGAGATATTTGAGCACCAGAATCCGGTCGCCGTAATGCACGGGGCTGTTGGTGGCCGAGCCATACGGGTCGGAGCGAACTCGTGGCACCTTGAACCCGCAATTGGGGCAGTGCATTGATAGCGATGTGGGCTTCTCGATCTCGATCTCTTCGGTAGTGCCATCGAAGCGCCGCCGCTGCACCTTTATCCGGCGCGGGCCGCTCATGGAGGGGATGGTGATGTTCTCATCGTGCGAATCGGATGGATAGTTCACATCGTACTGATAGCCGCACTCCTCGCAGCGAAAGCGCAGATGCCCACCCAGCAGAGTCGGCGCCATCGAGCCGGAGGGAATGACAAACGCCTCCACCACGAATGCCCGGAAGACGAACGCCAGGATGAAAGCCACGAGAATCGACTCGATGGTCTCCTTGATGTTCTCCTTCTCGGGCGGAGGAGTAATCGCAGGTATGGGCGGCGCCGGTGGAACCACGACTGGGGGCACAGGGCGATTGCCGGGACCTGAGATCGGGCGGGCTGGCTGGTAGGAGGAGCTTTGGCCGCCGGGACTCCTGGGCTGTGGATCATCCATAATCAGATCTCCGGGTGAGCGGCATCTATCGAGTAAAAAGTCCGCCCCGACAGGTTCTCATCTTTGCTGGAGCAATTCCACCATGGCGACGCTGCTGGTCGCCCGCGGGGCGATCAGGTCGCCCTGGTGCTTCCTCAGGAGTTGCTGGATCTCTTCCAGTTGCAGCCCTTTTTTCGGGCAGCTTCCCACGATGCAATACACGCCGCCGGTTTGGGCGAAGCCGGCGATCATATGGTCGTTGATTTTTTCCCCGCCGATTGCCCCCTCGCGAACATTGTCACAGGATGCGGCCGGTATGGAGAAGATTGAGAGCCATTGGCCATTGCGGCGATAAACCAGGTGAGCGCTGGGTTTGCCATTCACAGCACACATGGCCGCCCCCACAAATTTCCAGCCGTCGCCCATATCGGCGGCCAACACCGGCTCTTTGATTCTCCCCGCCAGCGTCTGCCCCATCAGCACGAAACTCGCCTGCGGAATGTCGCGATGTTGATGGGGATTGCCATCGCGGCAGCAAAAATCGTGTGTCTTCACCATCGCCAAAAGTGTCTGTCCCCCGACCGGATGATTTCGCTCATAAGCAACCCTGATGATCAGCCCCGCCAGCCCGACAACGATGATCGCCGCCGCCGCCCTTTGCCACTTAACTTGCCACCTGACTTGCCACATGACTTGCCCCATGACAGCCGGATCGATTCGCACCGGCCTGGCCTGCGGCTCGCCGGCTCGCAGGATCGCCTCGACGCGCTGCCGCAAACCGGCCGGGGCGCGTTCGGCCGCATAGAGCCGCTTTACGGCCGATTTAAGCTCAGGTGCATCGAATTGATCTAATGGCGCGCCCATCGTTGTCTTATCGTCCTAACCACTAAAACGCCCGACTTATTCCTTTTCCGCCCGGACAATGCGGGCTTCCACCGCATATTCGTGCAATTCCTCCGACAGCTTCTGCCGCACCCGGTGCAGCCGGCTCATAACCGTCCCGATCGGGATATCCAGAGTCTCGGCGATCTCCTTGTAGGAGAAGTCATCGACCGCCCACAGCAGCAGCACCGACTGATATTCCTGGCTCAAGCCGTCGATGGCCCGCACCAGTTGTTCATCCATCCCCTCGAAGCTGCGGCCGTCGATGGGAAGTGAAGCACTACGCCGGTCCGGCCCGGCCAGTTCCAGATCGTCCACCGTCGCGGGCTGGCGGCCTTCCCGCTGGGAACGGCTGACGTGCAGGTTATAGAGAATCCGCAGCAGCCAGGGCTTCATGCCGAATTCTTCGAGGTTGAAGCCATCGCGCGAACGCAGCGCGCGCAGGTACGTCTCCTGCACCAGGTCCTCAGCGCGATTGGGATCGCGCGTCAGACGCCGGGCCACGCGGTAGAGCAGATCGATCTGCTCCAGCGCCAGCCGCTCAAATTCGCGTTGCTCGAGCTTCATCCTATCCGCTGATCTTACCCTCTCCCGGTACGCCGGGAGAGGGCAGGGTGAGGGTTTTTTCTCACGACCACGCTAAACTAACTGCCATGCCCGATCGAACCGTGATCGTCACCGGCGCCGCCGGATTTATCGGCTCTCACGCCGCCGAAGCACTTCGCACCGCCGGGTATGGCGTGATCGGCGTCGATAACTTCTGCGACTTCTACGACCGCCGCTGGAAAGAGGCCAACGTCAAAACTTCCGGCATCGAGGTCGAGGAAATCGACATCACCGACGGCCCGGCCATCTCCCGCCTGATCGGCCGCATCAAGCCATACGCCATCCTTCATCTGGCCGCCATGGCCGGCGTTCGACCATCGATCGAACGTCCCGTTTACTACTCCAAAATAAACGTCGAAGGAACCACCCATCTATTGCAGGCGGCAGTTGAAAACAAGGTCCAGAAATTCCTCTTCGCGTCCAGCTCGAGCGTTTATGGCAATCAGAGCAAAGTTCCCTTCAGCGAGGAGGACCAGGTCAATGAACCGATCAGCCCCTACGCCGCCACCAAGCGCGCGGGGGAACTGATTTGTCATTCGTATTGGCATCTCTATCAGATGCCCATCTCCTGCCTGCGGTTCTTCACGGTTTACGGGCCCAGACAGCGTCCTGATTTGGCGATTCACAAATTCACGCGGCTGATTGCGGCCGGGAAACCGATTCCGATGTTCGGCGATGGCGGCAGCAGCCGGGACTACACATTTATTGCCGACATCGTTCGCGGGATTCTCGCGGCGCTGGAGCGGTGCGATCGATATCGCATTTACAATCTCGGTGGATCGGAGCCGGTGACGCTGAGTCATCTGGTCGCCGAATTGGAGAGGGCGATCGGAAAGAAGGCCATCATCGAGCGGCGAGCGGCCCAGCCGGGGGATGTGGAGAGGACGTACGCGGATCTGACGAGATCGACGGCCGAGCTTGGCTATCGGCCGCAGACCACGCTGGCGGAGGGGCTGAAGAAATTCGTCGCCTGGTTTCGAGAGTTTGGGCACCTTTATCCATAAAAAGAAACACGGGCGAGTGGCCCGTGTTACGCTGGTGAGGACACGGGCGGGACGCCCGTGCCAATGTTGAATGAATGCGGATGAGAGGACTCGAACCTCCACGTCCTTACGGACACAAGAACCTGAATCTTGCGCGTCTGCCAATTTCGCCACACCCGCAGCGTGGACGAGGGATTCTATCGCCGGAGGTGGGGGGGTCAAGACGGACCGTTTTACGCCGCCGCTCCAGTGACTATGATCGACGACAATGGCCGGCAAGGACAAACGAAGCGTATACGAGCCGCGGATCAACAACCGGCGGGCATTCCATGAATTCTTCATCGAGGCCAAGCTGGAATGCGGAATCGTCCTGGTCGGGTCGGAGGTAAAATCAGTGAGAATGGGCCGGGCCCAGCTCCAGGAGGCATTTGCCCGCGTGGATGGCGGTGAGCTGATCCTCTATGGCTGCCACATCGATCCGTACGACAAGGCCAGCATCAATAACCATCTCCCCTTGCGCGAGCGCAAGCTGCTGGTGCACAAGCGCGAGATCAAGAAGCTGGAAGGGGCAACTTCGCAGAAGGGCACGACACTCATTCCCCTGGCGATATACTTCAAGAACGGGATGGTGAAGGTCGAGCTGGGAATCGCCCACGGCAAGCAGCACCAGGACAAGCGTCGGGCGATCCGTGAGAAGGAAGAAGCCCGCGACCTGCGCCGGCAGATGTCGCGGCGGATGTGATCATGGCCAAAACTCCAACCATCGTGGCGCACCGCGGACTGCATGAGAAGCACACGGAGAATTCCCTGGCCGCCTTCAAGGCGGCGTGGGAATCGGGCATCGAATGGTGCGAGTGCGATGTGCATTTTTCCTCCGATGGCGTGGCCGTTGTCATCCACGATGAGACGGTCGACCGCACAACCACCGGCACTGGATTCGTGGCCGGACTGACGTCCAAACAGCTTCGCAAGTTTGGCGTGGCGCCCCTGGATGACGTGATGGCGGCGATGCCTTCCGCGAGCGGGCTGCTGGTTGAGTACAAGCCGCCCGATCCGCCGGATCATCCACCACTCCTCAAGCTGGTTGAGAAGCTGAAATTGCGGCGATTGATTTTTCAGTCGTTTCACCTGGAGCAGATCTTGGGCGTCGCGCGAGTGGTAGGCAGGGATCTGAATTGTGCGATGCTGACCGAGGATGTGGCCGATCTGACTCATCCTGCCGCCGCGGAGCTGCGGCGGATTCACATTCGCCATGACCTGCTTACGGCAAAACTGGCGCAGGATTTGCGCAATCGGGACAAGCTGATCGGCGCTTGGACGCCCAATGAACCGGCCGAGCTTCAAAGAATGGTTGAGGTCGGAGTTGACATGATCATCACCGACCGGCCTCACTGGCGACCCACCGCCGCGTGATCTATCATCAACACGATGAGTGAGCGTGAACCGGAACAGACCGGCCTGGATTTTGTCCGCCGGATTGTCGAAGAGGATTTGAGGACCAGCAAATGGGACGGCCGCGTGGCCACGCGCTTTCCGCCGGAACCCAATGGGTATCTGCACATCGGCCACGCCAAATCGATCTGCCTGAACTTCGGCATCGCCGAGGAATACAAGGGGGCGTGCAATCTTCGCTACGACGACACCAATCCCGAGAAGGAAGAAGAGGAATACGTCCGGTCCATCGAGGATGATGTCCGCTGGATCGGATTTGCGCCGGCCAACATCCTGTGGGCCTCCGATTATTTCGACCAGATGTATGAATGGGCGGTCCAACTCATCAAAGCCGGTAAGGCGTACGTCGATGATCAGAGCGCCGATCAGATTCGCCAGACCCGCGGCACGCTGACCGCGGCCGGCAAGGACAGCCCATTTCGCAATCGCAGCCCGCAGGAAACTCTCGACCTTTTCGAGCGCATGCGCAAGGGAGAATTTCCCGATTGATCGAAGGTGTTGCGGGCCAGGATCGACATGGCATCGCCGAACATCAACTTGCGCGATCCGGTGATGTATCGCATTCTCCACGAGCCGCATCACAACACCGGCGACAAGTGGTGCATCTATCCGATGTACGACTGGGCCCACGGGCTGGAGGATTCGATCGAGCGCATCACCCACTCGATCTGCACGCTGGAATTTGAGAACCATCGGCCGCTTTATGACTGGTTTTTGAAGGAATTGGGAATCTATCACCCACAACAGATCGAGTTCGCGCGGCTGAACCTGACCTACACGATACTCAGCAAACGGAAGCTGCTGGAATTGGTCAAGAGCGGGATCGTCAAGGGTTGGGATGATCCGCGCATGCCGACCATCTCCGGCTTCCGCCGCCGCGGCTACACCCCGGAGTCGATCCGCGCGTTCTGCAAGCACATCGGCGTCAACAAATTCAACAGCACCGTGGATGTTCAACTGCTGGAGAGTTTTCTCCGCGAGGACCTCAACAAGCGCGCCCCGCGCGTGATGGCGGTGCTGCGGCCGCTGAAGGTGGTCATTACCAACTATCCGCAAGGAGAGACTGAGCAGCTCGATGCGGTGAATAATCCGGAAGATGCCTCGGCGGGGACGCGGAAGGTGCCGTTTTCGCGGGAGATTTTTATTGAGCAGGAAGATTTTCGGGAGACGCCGCCACCGAAGTATTTCCGGCTGGCGCCGGGCCAGGAGGTTCGCCTGCGCTATGCCTATTTCGTCAGGTGTGCCAATGTGGTGAAGGATTCGGCCGGCAATGTGACCGAGGTGCATTGCACCTACGATCCGGCCACGCGCGGCGGGGATTCGCCGGATGGGAGGAAGGTGAAGGGGACCATCCACTGGGTAAGCGCCGGCCAGGCGGTGGAGGCGGAAGTTCGCCTGTATGACCACCTCTTTTCCAAGCCCAATCCGGATGATGTGCCGGAGGGGCAGGATTGGAAGGTCAATCTGAATCCCAAGTCGCTGGAGGTGATCGCCAGCGCGAAGGTGGAGCCTTCGCTGCGCGATGCGGCGGCGGGCACGCGGTTGCAGTTTGAGCGGCAGGGGTATTTCGCGGTGGACAAGGATTCGCGGCCGGGGCGGTTGGTGTTTAACCGGGCGGTGTCGTTGAAGGATACGTGGGCGAAGGAGCAGAAGAAGGCGTAGGGCCGTCGGCGGTCGGCTGAGGCGGACCCTGCGTTGCTGTAGGGTTCGCTGTGCGAACCGGTTCGCGCAGCGAACCCTACGCGGATCACGAGATTGTCGGTTAGTCATCATCCCCCCCTTTGAGTTTCATTTCGGTGCCGGCCCGCTGGGGTCGCCGGAGAGGGCGCGGTCGCGCACCGCGTCGTAGATTCGCCGGGTGAGGGAGTCGATTTGCTGGCCGGCGGGGGCGTTGTCGCGGCGGACGGTCAACTCGACGCGGCGGGGGGCCACTTCCTTGAAGTTGACGCGGATCGGTGTGCCCGATGGAGGCGCGAGAATGGCCTCGCCCTCGATGCCGGCCGGCGGGGCCTGGAGCACGGACAGGTTTAGATCCTTGGCCACGGCCAGGATTGCTTCGCGCATGTCCTGGGTGGTGGTGTGGAGAGTTCCCGTCGAGGTGAGGGGAGTCTCGGGCGGCATGGAGAGCCGCACTGGCTCGGAGCCGACGCGGGCGTTGCCGTTCTGCTCGCATCCGAGAGTGAACGAAATTAGGCCGAGTAGTGTGAGGGTCAGTGTTGCACGCATGGGGTCTCCTTGTTCGTTGACTTGAGAGTAACTGAGGATCGCGGGATCGCGGAACGCACATTCCTGTTTAGGTCAGACCGGTTTAGGGCAATTTTCAGGCGGCGGGGGGATCGGCAGAATGCGGGGGTCTTAAACCAAGGAGCAGAAATGAACGCGAAGAAGATCAACGTGCGACGCGAAAACCCGGTGATGATGGAAAACCTGGAAAACCGCGAGCTGTTTGCGGTCTCGCTGACGCCCAGCATCCCCATTCCACCCCCGAGTCCCACAATGTCGAAGCTGGTCGTGGTGGTTTCCACCAGCGATCCGGCCCCCGGCGGCCTGCTCCCGGCCGTGCAGAAAGCCATCATCGCCATCTTGATCGGGTTGTGATGGGAGCGGGGGGGAGAAAATGGCATCGGAGTGGAGGCCAGGCCCGGCCGGGCAGGTGCGCTAGAACGCGGCACTCGCACCGGCGGGCCTGGTGTAATTGGGACGTGAAACGTGGGGACGTGAAACGTGAAGACGTGAAGACGTGAAACAGAATGAGGGGAAGCGGGGAGGTGGTGGAAGGTGGAGGGGTGCGGGTAGAATGCGGCCAAACCAAGGAGATTGATATGATCGTGGTGCGGGACATTTTTCAGTTGAAGTTCGGAATGGCCGGGCAGGCGATTGAGCTTTGGAAGCAGGCGATGGAGATCAATCGGCGGCTGGGATATGGGGGGAATGCGCGGATGCTGACGGATCTGGTGGGCTCGCCGTATTACACGCTGGTTTTGGAGACGAGCTATGAGTCGATGTGGGAGTTTGAGGAAGCGATCAAGAAGGTTTTGAAGAATCAGGATTGGCGGGGGGTTTATGCGAAAATTGTGCCGCTGACGGAGGAGGGACGGAGGGAGATTTTGAACGTGGTGGGATAGGGAATTTGCGATTTTAGAATTGCGATTTGCGATTGGGGAGCGTGAGGGGGGTGGTGGGTTTGATTTGTGGTCGAGGGTGTTTGTGGTTTGTGGATCGTGGTTTGTCGTGCCGACTTGGTGGGTGGGGGTGGAATCGGGGGAAGAAAAGTGTTTGGAGGGGTGGTTTTGGGCGATTGAGGGCAAAGTAAGCGCGGGACAGGGGTTGAGGAGAGGATGTGGCAAGAAGGTGATAGAAAAATATGTCCGAAATAGGTCCAGAACAGGTCCCGATTGTGTCCCGAACAGGTCCCGGGTGTGTCCTGGAGAGGTCCGGGTGGGCGAATGAAACGTGAGACGGACATCGAGGCACGGATGGGGCCTGGATGTAAACTGATTTGGTGGGAATGGGCAGATTCGAGCAGTTTTGGGAAATCGGGGTTGGGAAGCGGCTAAAAGCGCAACCGGATTCGAGAAAACGTTCCATGGCGTTCCATTTTGTTCCATGGAGCGGGGGGCGAAGGTGAAAGTTGAGGATGAAGAGGGGGCGGGGGTACGGCTGGGTGGGTGAGACGAGAGCATTTTCGATCCCCCTTTCGATTGGTTCCTCCGTCGGCCGATTCGGCAGCGTTTATATCACACAGTTAGGGTATTGTCAAGTATTTTCTGCCATTTTTTGCGGCAGGGGGGTGGAGTGGCGCGAGATGAGACATTGAGGGTGTAAGGTCGTGCGATTACCAGCGGAGGAAGTCCTCTCCATGGGTGAGCATGCCACCCAAATGACCGGTCACCGCAATTAGAATCGCAAGCGTGAAAAGCAGCGCGCGGAATGCGAGTCTGAGAAGATGATTTTTTTCCAGGTCGCGTTCGCCGACGGCAAGAGTGGCGACCGCTATCAATGCAGCGAAGGTCCCGATCCAGCGGTGCCACTGGAGTGAGGAGCCCGCGCTATCGGAGAAACCAGTGAGAGCCGCGTGCGGCCAGCCCAGGGCCGCGGTGAGGAGCGCCCCTGCCGTGCCTGTCCACAGGCAGAAGCGCACGGTCGGGGATGGCGCCGGGTCCCGTCGCCACACTGCCCAGCCCTCGCCCAACGCGGCAGCCAACAAGAGTGCAATCGGAAAATGCGCCGTCAGCACATGGAACCTGCTCGCCCACTCCAGGGCGTGAAGCCACGTGCTGTTTGTTGACGCCACGGATGTCTCCGCGATTTGCCAGATCAACATTTTAAACTACCTTTCTTCGAGCAAATATGGGCACCGTTGGTTGCCGAGTCAGATGACGTTCCTCACCAAGGGTGGTTCACAAGACTTGCTTCCAGACGGTCGCCACCGCGTAATATTCCTGGATGCACGGGTGCGGGAATAAATTCCCGGTTTGACCCGTCTGGATAATCGAAGGTCTGGAGGATACGCGTTGGACTCAGGCCGCCCCGTGGACCGGGGTGATAATCGCGCGCATTCGGACGACGTGCGTAGTGTCGCCAGCGATATCCTTGCGCACCTCGATGCAGCGTACAACCTGGCAAGGTGGTTGGTGGGCGGTGAGCACGACGCGCAGGACATCGTGCAGGAGGCATATTTGCGCGCACTGCGATCGGTTGCGACGTTCCGTGGGGGAGACACGCGGGCGTGGATTCTCGCGATCGTTCGCAATGCGTGTTTCGATTGGTTGCGACGGGACAAGTCTTGTCTGTTCGATGAGATGGCTGACGACCGCGCGATCGCAGCCACCGGCGAGGAGGCCGATCCATCACAGATTCTGGAGCGCGCCGAGGACGTTGGGAGGATCCAGCAGGCGATTGCGCAGTTGCCCGCTGAATCTCGCCAGATGATTGTGCTTCGCGAAATGGAAGGACTGTCGTACAAGGAGATCGCGGCCGTTACCGGGGTGCCGATAG
>JBGPEF010000179.1:0-9545 GCA_041482675.1 Tepidisphaeraceae bacterium
AGATCAACCGCACTCCGCCCAAGACGCAGGCCGCGTTGCTTCAGGCGATGCAGGAATATCAGGTGACGGCGGGAGGGCGAACCTATCCTCTTGAGCCGCCGTTCTTCGTTTTGGCGACCCAGAATCCCGTCGAGCAGGAAGGTACTTACCCGCTGCCCGAGGCACAGCTCGATCGCTTCATGTTCATGGTCAACATCGGCTACCCCTCGAAGAAGGAGGAACGCCAGATCGTCCGCCGGACGACGATGGACCTGGAGGCCGAGCCGGAGGCGATCCTCTCGGCGGCCGACATCCTGCACGTGCAGAAGGTGGTCCGAAAACTCCCGGTCAGCGATCACGTCGTCGATTATGCCGTCAGCATCGCCCGAGCGACCCGCCCCAAGGAGCCCAACACCCTCGACTTCATCAACGAGTGGCTCACGTGGGGCGCAGGGCCGCGGGCTGCCCAATATCTGGTCCTGGGGGCCAAAGCTCGCGCGCTTCTGAACGGACGGCTCAATGTAAGTTGTGATGATGTGCGGAGTGTCGCCAAGCCGGTGCTGCGGCATCGGCTGTTTACCAACTTCAACGCCGACGCCGAGGGGGTTGGCCCGGACCAGGTGGTGGAGAAGTTGATCGAGGTCGTCCCCGAAGGCGCTGGCGAAGCGCCCGCAGCATGAGGGCATCCTGAACAAAATCGGACTTGTTGTCTGCGCTGAAAAACTGTCGCATGACCGGCAACGTATCTCCTCTGTTCCGTCGGCTGTGCCGCCCGCACGCAGGCCATACCTCCTCTAACTGTGGGCACGGCATATGTTTTGCCGATAGCAGATGTAAAGAGCGCGTTTGACACGCCCTTTGAGGACGGGATAATCGCGCGGCAGGGTTTGGAGGCTTTGTAGCGCACTCTAGAAAGGCACCACCTATGGCGGCTCCACAGTTCTCCACATCGGGGGCCAAAAACCCCTCCAAAGCCCGCAGGCGGTTCACGCTGGAGCAGGCCAATAAGGCTCTGCCGCTGGTGACCCGCATCGTCCGCGACATCGTCAACACCCACGAGCGGGCCACCCAACTTCAGGCCAAGCTCGAAGAATCCACCGGCCGCGAAAGCGCACTTCAGACGCAGCTCGACAAAGCGCTCGAACAGCTCCAGGACTATGTCGATGAGCTGGGCAGCATCGGGGTGGAATTGAAGGATTACGAGAGCGGCCTGATCGACTTCCCCGGCCGCCACCAGGGACGGGATGTTTACCTGTGCTGGAAGCTGGGTGAAGATAAGGTGGACCACTGGCACGAGCTGCACAGCGGCTACGCCGGCCGGCAGAGCACGGGCACGCTTGAAGAAGATGAATAGCACTTGCCCCCTTTCGAACTTTCAACCGTCCGGCGATGCCGGGCGGTTTTTTTATAGATGTTCCAGATCGCTCAGATCCTTTAACCTGCCGCTGGCTTTCTTGTTCGCCTTAAGATCGTCGAGCGCAATTACGTTCACCTCAACGCCATCGATCACCTCTGTGATACGCCGGGAGTAGCAGTCCTCGAAGTTGACGCCGGAGATGCTGGTCAGGAGTTCGATCCGAAGCGGTGGATTGCCCATCCGGATTACCTGCTGCGCCTGAAGGAACATCTCCGGCGCAATTGGTGTGGCTGTGAAGCCGAACTCACGCAGGACATCCACGAGCCGGCGCGCGTTGTCGGGGTGCATGGCGACCCAGAAATCGACGTCGCCGGTGGCGCGCGGATAACCGTGGTAGCCAATCGCGTAGCCGCCGATCATCAGGTACTCAACCTGATGAGAGCGGAGCAACTGTAAGAACTCTTTGAAGTCTGGCGGTAGCCGGATCATAGCCGTACATGGTCTGGCGCATAAACTCCAAGGCTTCGAGGCGCTGGATTGGAGTCTTGGTGCGCCAATAGGCGCGATCGTCGCCCTCTCTCGATAGAGGTGAGACCGAGAAGGCGGTTTTGTCGAAGGCTTTGGTGGCCATTGCTCGCCTTATTCTATGGATGCAGGCGCTATGCCGCCATGCCGCCTTGTTCATCTTTTTGTTGCTGGGCCTTGAGGATGTCCCATTCTTCGAGGGTGTAGTTGGCTTCGCGGGCCTGGGAGCCTTTGTAGTCGCCGACGATACCGGACATGGCCATCATTTCA
This sequence comes from Tepidisphaeraceae bacterium, assembly GCA_041482675.1. Classification (GTDB taxonomy): domain Bacteria; phylum Planctomycetota; class Phycisphaerae; order Tepidisphaerales; family Tepidisphaeraceae; genus JBGPEF01. The sequence goes on from JBGPEF010000179.1 coordinate 2,132, forward strand.
ATCAGACGGCTGGCGCGGCTGTAGCCGATGGTCAGGCGGCGCTGGAGGAGCGAGACGGAACCGCGCTTGGTTTCCAGGACGATTCGCACCGCATCGTCAAAGAGCTCATCCTTTTCCATGTCTTCGAGATTCATCCTGGCCTTGATCTGGACCAGCTCGGGCTCGTATTGGGCTTCGGCCTGGGAGCGGGTCAGCTTCACCGACTCGCGGATTTCGCGGTCGTCGATGAAGGTGCCCTGGGAGCGAATCGGCTTTGAACTGCCCGGAGGGAGGAAGAGCATGTCGCCTTCGCCGAGGAGCAGGTCTGCGCCGTTCTGGTCGAGGACGATGCGCGAGTCCATGCGGCTGTTGACGCGGAAGGCGATTCGGCTGGGCATGTTGGATTTGATCAGGCCGGTGACCACGTTGGCCTGGGGCCGCTGGGTGGCGAGGACGAGATGGATACCAACCGCGCGGGATTTCTGAGCCAACCTCACGATGAAGGCTTCGACTTCCTTGCCGCTGGTGATCATCAAGTCGGCCAGCTCGTCGACGATGATGATCATGTAGGGGAGGAACTTGGGGATCTTGGCTTCCTCATCCTGGCTGGTGGGCCTGAAGCGCTCCATCAGCTCGTCCTTGGAGAGCTTGTTGTAGCCGGCCAGGTTGCGCACGCCGGCTTCGGCCAGGACTTCGTAGCGCTCGTCCATCTTCTCGCAGGCCCATTCCAGCACGCTGGTAGCGCGGCCGGTGTCGTTGATGACGGGGCACATGAGGTGCGGGATGTCCTTGAAGGGGGCCATCTCGACGACCTTGGGATCGATGAGGATCATCTTCACCATGTCGGGGCGCTGGGTGTACATGACGGACATGATGATGGAGTTGATGCACACGGATTTGCCCGAGCCGGTGGTGCCGGCGATCAGCAGGTGAGGCATGGCGGCCAGGTCGGTGACCAGCGGCTCGCCGCTGGCATCCTTGCCGAGGAAGAGCGGGATCTGCATCTTGCGGGTGGCTTCGGGGGCGAGGGCCATCAGCTCCTTGAGGCGCACCTTCTCCTTGTGAGGATTGGGCACCTCAATGCCGACGGTGGATTTGCCGGGAACGGGGGCGACGATGCGCACGCTGGTGGCCATGAGGGCGCGGGCGATGTCGTTGGTGAGCTGAGTGATCGAGGCGACCTTGATGCCGGCGGCCAGGGAGATTTCGTACATGGTGATGACGGGGCCGGTGTCGATCTCGACAACGTGGGCGTCGATGTTGAATTCTCGCAGCGCCTGCTCGAGGGCAGCGGCTTTCTCGCGGACGTAGCGCTCCTGAGACTCGGCGAATCCATGCTCGGCATCGGCGAGGAGTTCCCAGGTGGGGAGGTTGTAGTCGCCAAGTTCCTTGGGCGGAGGAGGAGGGGAGTTGCGGGGTTTTATCTGATTGGGCATGCGGACGACGATGTCCGGCTTGGGGCTGCCGTCGTCGACGGCGGCTGAAGCCGCCCCTACGGCCGCCCCTACTGGCGGCACGGAGTCATCGGGCGAATCGGGTTGGGGCTCGGGAGGCATGCCGATGCCGGCGGCTTTGGTGGCGATGCCGCCGCCGTTTGTGTGGGTCGGAGCCTGCCGGTTGTTAATGATGGCCAGGGGTTTGACGACGGCTTGTTGCTGTGGAGGAGGAATGGTGGCCGCCTCGGAGGGGGGCGCGGCGGAGTCGTCGTGATAGGCGATGTCGGTTGCGGCCGGCGAATCGTGCTCATAGGTGAGCTCGATCTGCTGGCCGTTGACGGTCTTGTCGGCCGCGAGTTTTTCGCCGATGCCGATGCGGTTTTGGCGGAGGACGGCGGCGGGTTTGAGGGGGCCGGTGTCATCGTCGCGGATGATTCGCGGTCGGGCGTCGCGGGTGACGAAGCCGGGAAGTGAGGGGAGTTTTGGCAGGCTTGGGAAGCGGAATTTGAATTGAGGCGCGCCCGCGCGGACAGCCTGGGTGATTTGGCCAATGAAGCCGGGGGCGCGGATGACCAGGTCGTCGGCGGCAAGGAGCAGGCCGACCAGGAAGGTGGTGATGAGGATCAGGCCGGAGCCGGCGGTGTTGAAATGGGATTTGAGGAAGGTGGAGGCGCTGATGCCGATGATGCCACCGTGGCCTTCGGGGAAGCTTTCGGGAGAGCCGGGGCGGATGAGATGCACGAGGGCGGCGAAGGCGATGGAGAGCAGTGCCAGGCCGATGCCGCGGAGCCAGAGGTCGGAGATGTGGTTGTGGAAGGTGAGGAGTGCGAGGCAAAGGCCGGAAAACAGGAGGATGGGGAAGATTCCCTGGCCGATGGCGAAGAACAGGTGATAGGCGACAAACGCGCCGGCTGGGCCGCAGAGGTTTTGGATGGGGGAATAGGGATAGACCTGGTGGCTGGGCCAATCCTCGGGGTGAAAGCTGGCCATGGAGACCAGCAGGAAGCCCCAGGCGCCCAGCGCGAGGAAGAGGACAATGCGGCGAGTCATGTTGGGTCGGGTCATAGTTTGTTTGGGAAAGTCTCCTGTGGGTAAATCGGTGGGGGTCCACCAAGGGCACGAATTTTTTGTCCACGAAGGACACCAAGGGACACAAAGAATGCAGAAATAGGATCCATAAGTTTTGATCTGTTATGGGCTTGTGATACCCTTCGCGGGCTTTAAACAAAGAAGGCCCGCCAATTGTCCTGGCGGGCCATCCTACCGTCCCTGCGCGGGCACCCTCCGGGTCCGCTTCTGTTCTGGTTGGAGAATCGATTATTCGATGGGTCCAGTGGGGTCGGGCAAGTCTTCGGCGGAATTCTCGCCGAGTTGCATCTGGTCGAGCTGGCGGGCGGCCTCATCCGGGGAGAGTTTCTCGTGGCTGAGGTTGTTGTCTTCGGGGGCGTCTTCGTCTTCTTCGGGGCTCACTTCGCCATCGATGGCCTCGCCGGGGAGGTGGGAGCCGCGCTGAGCTTCGGGGCCGAGATCGCGGTCGAGAGCGCCGCGGCCGGGACGCTCGGAGTCGGGATTGGTGGGATCGAAGTTGCTGCGGGACATGGTTTTTCCTCCTTACCGAAGAAGTCAGAATTCAGGATTCAGAAGCAGAAGAGCAAGATGAAGGATAAGCGAGACCCGAGTGAAGGGGAGCGCCAAATGTCGGGGATGAGAATGGCCTCTATCGGAGTCGAACCGTTGCCGTAGGCGATGAAGTCCGCCAATTCCCTTTGATAGTAGAAGGTCACGGTCAATCACCACGCCAGACCTTCGCCCCCTTTAATCAATTAAACTCGCCGCGCGATCTTCCAGTTCCTGCGCCTTCTTATCCAGTGGCTTCAGCGTCTGCATCTGGGGCGTTGGCCGGCGCATTCGTTTGTAGTCTTCAAGCGATCCCACGACCTTCCCGCGATTGTCTTCCATCAGTGCCCAGATCAGGGCGACGATCCAGAGAATGCCGAAGGTCGTCAGCCCGCCCAACATCCCTAGCCAGAAGATCGCATCTTCCTTAGTATGCCGACGCCGCTTCGCGATGAAGCCCGGAATCGCACAAGAGACTATTCCGATGATCAGACCGACGATGATGGCGATCCACGTTTGAACCATGATCGGCTTCGCTTTCTGGTTTGATCTACAGCTTAACCTTCTTCGGTCTCGCCTTCGACCAGAACCCAGTGTCAATAGCCCGGATGACCTTGAATCGGGTGCCAGTCGTAGTAGAAGCCTTTGATGCAGTCGGAATCGGGTAGGACCCATTACTTCTAGCTAAAATCTAAACAGAAGAATTGATAAATGGAATCGCTAAATCAGCCTGCTTTTCCAGTGCTTAATGGCCTCTATCGGAGTCGAACCGATACGCCCTTACGGGCACAGGATTTTGAGTCCAGCGCGTCTGCCAATTCCGCCAAGAGGCCCGAGTGGAATCTTAGGCCAGAATCGGGGATTTGGGGGGAGAATGCAAGTTTGGAAGTTGGGGGAGATTCTGTTGGGACGATGGCCGAGCTTTTGGGAGCGGCGGCCGGGGCAATGGCTTGCGATTGAGAAAGCGGATTGGGCGTGCGGGTGAACGCGGCGCGCACGGGATAGCGCGGGCTCATCATTCTTCCGTGAGATTCTCGAGCACGAGGCGGGCGACTTCGGGCTGCATTTCCTTGGGGATGTGGCCGACGATCAGGCGCTGCATTCCGTCGGGCTGTTTCGCAAACCACTCCACCACGCGCGAGAGCATGGCCACCTGGGTCATGCCACTCTTGTCACAGACATCGTTGAGGCGGGCTTTGGCGTCAGGCGTCAGGTCGACGCGCAGAATGATACGTGGATCCACCGAGACACCTCCGAAGACTTCTTCCGAAGCTCACGCAGCAAACGCGCTCCCATCGGAGACCAGTCGCTCGATCGCCGTGCGCTGCTCTCGCTGGCGGAGAGCGGCGCGAATACCAGGCGCGATGATCTTCCCCATTGCGCCATCGGTGTGCCCTGTGGCCGGGTTAATAGGGATAGTGCCTACGGGCGGGCCGGAGTTATTGTTTCGGAGGTTTGGGTCGACAGATGGAATTGCCCAGAGCCCCGAATCGGCGCGGATGGAACTTGCCACGTGTAGAATCTCCGTTGAGCCGGGTGCAAAGAGCCAGCTCCGATGAAGAGTCGAGGGACGGGTGAGATCGAGTGGAGAAGATATGATGATGGGAAGAATTCAGAATTCAGAATTCAGAATTCAAAAGCGGGGAATGAGGCATGCACTGGTTGTGCTGGTGATGGTGTGCGCGGGATGTGCGGGGAGGCAGGGGGAGGAAGCGCCGGGGGTGAAGAATTTTGGGGAGGTGAGCGGCGAGGTTTGGCGCGGGGGCAAGCCGACGCGCGAGGGGATGCGCTGGCTGGGGGAGCGGGAAGTGAAGACGATTATCGATTTGCAAATGGAGGATGAGTCGGGGGATGTGCTGGAAGGGGTTCGGTATGTGCCGATTCGCTGTTCGTTGTGGCATTGTGATGAGGTGGATGTGGCGGCGGTGTTGAAGGCGATCGAGGAGAGTCCCAAGCCGGTGTTCATTCACTGTCTTCAGGGGCGGGACCGGACAGGGCTGGCGGTGGCGGCGTGGCGGATGAAACACGGGATGAGCGAGGAGGAGGCGATCGCGGAGATGGAGCGGTATGGGACCAATCCGTGGTGGAATGGGGCGATCAGGGCGCGGATCAGACGGCTCTCCGCGGAGATGGCGGCGGCGCGGGCCGCGGATGGCCGATAGCGGAATCGAACTGAGGGTGGGCACAGGGCTGGCGGATTAAACACGAAGGGCACGAAGACACGAAGAGCAACTCGCGGTGGACGCGTGCGCGGGTAGTGTGCGCATTTTGCTTTTTATTTTAAGAGGAGTGGCTTGAACTGCTGGAGTGCGCGCGAGCGCCAGGCGCGCCTTCGTGCGCTTCGTGAACTTCGTGGTGAGAACTCTTCGTCTTCGAATTTGTTATGCGAAGACGCCGGCGGAGTTGTTGAGGAGCTCGGGGAGGGCGTTGCGGGCGAGCTGGATGAGCATGGCGTCGATGCCGACGCCTTCGAGGGCTTCTTCGTCGAGTTTCTGGTTGATGGCGGTGAGGTTGAAGCCGTAGTTGCCGGCGGCGACGAGGGTGTCGGCGACGTGGACGATGCTGACCAGGTGGCGATTGTTGTCGGAGAGGGTGAAGGGGCGGTGGTGATAGCCGGCGACGCGCTGGCAGGAGCGGGGGAACTTCCACTGCTCGCAGAGGGCTGCGCCGAGCTGCTGATGGTCCATTCCCATCTGCTCGCGCTCGAGCTCGCAGAAGATGGAGGCGGGGGCCTTGGCGGATTCGCAGACTTTGCGGAGTTTTTCGGGCATGACCTGGAGGGAGACGAGGAGGCCGACGTCGTGGATCATTCCGGCCAGGAAGGCCTCGTCGGCGAGGGGGACTTTCATCTGCTTGGCGATGTAGCGGGCGGTGATGGCGACGGAGATGCAGTGGGTCCAGAGATCTTTGGCGGTGAAACCTTCGCAGAGCTTGACGCCGCGGAACAGTTGGCCGAGGGAAGCGGCGACGGCGATATTTTTGATGGCGTTGAGTCCGAGGAGGACGATGGCGCGTTCGATGGAGGCGATCTGGCCGGGCAGGCCGTAGAAGGCGGAATTGACGACCTTGAGGATGCGAGTGACGAGGGCGGGGTCGTGGGAGACGATTTTGTGGAGGGTTGCGGGGGTCGATTTGGGGTCTTCGACGGTGGAAATGATTTTGGAGGTGATTTCGGGGAGGGTGGCGATGGAGCTGACCTTCTTGATCATCTCAATAACGGCGGTCGGCTGGGGCTCTAGGACGGTTGGGGTTGCAGTTGCAGTGGCCATAGTTTTGATCCAGTTAAGCAGCGCAGGCGCTATTGGGGCTTGATAGGCTCCACAGGGGGTATATCGAGTGGGAGGGGGGAGAACTTAATGTAGGTCCGGCTCGGCCGGACAATGTCAAAAGCGTCCGGCACAGCCGGACCTACTTAATAGGAGATGAGCTTGTTGTGGACGCGGTGATCGAGGGGGATGGTGGCCAGGAGATGGGCGATGCGGCGGGAGGTGTCGCCGCGGCCATAAACGTTGGCGGCGGGGCTGCTGTGGGGATGGCCGTTGTTCCAGATCAATTTTAAGGAGCGGAGGATTTGGGCGGCGTTGTAGTCGCAATGGCGGACGTTTTGGCTGCGCTGGCGGCCGAGTTGGCGAGGTCCGATATCCAAAACCGGAGTGGAAAAGCTGGCGGCCTCGATGATGCCGGAGGAGGAGTTGCCGACGAGGATGGCGGCGTGTTTGAGAAGGGAAAGGTAGAGGGGACGAGGGAGGTCGCGGAAGAGGGTGAGACGTTCGCGCATCGCGCTGACGCGGCCGCGAAATTTCTCGATCAATTCCCAGGCGCTGATTATGCCGCAGGAGCCGGGGTCGTTGTTGGGATAGATGATCACGGTGTGGTCGAAGGCGGTTTTGACGACCTGGGAAAGAATGCCAAGGGCGAGTTGGGATTCGGTGGCGGCGTCGGGGGAGGCGGGATGAAGCAGGAGCAGGGCGTAGCGGCGTTGGCGGAGTTGGGGGATGCGTCTGGAGATGTCGGGCCAGGGGGCGGGGGATTTGTGGATGTTGTCGAGGGCGGGGGCGCCAACCAGATGGATGCGGAATTTATCTTCGCCAAGATTCGCGATGCGGCAAGCCGACTGGTGTGTCGCTGGGAGGTGGATGTGAGAGAGCTTGGTGATGGCGTGACGGAGGGAGTCGTCGATCTGGCCGAGGGCGCGGTCGCCGCCGTGGATGTGGGCGATGGGGATTTGAGAGATGTGGGCGGCGGCGGCGGCGGCGAAGGCTTCGACGCGGTCGCCGACGATGAGGATGAGGTGGGGGTTTAGTTTTTGGAAGGCGGTGGAGAGGGAGGAGATGGCGCGGCCGGTGGAATGTGCGGTGGCGGATGGAGATTTGGAGGAGGGC
>JBGPEF010000180.1:0-9504 GCA_041482675.1 Tepidisphaeraceae bacterium
AACCAAACCGAAGGCGCAACCAACATCCACCTCATCAATGCCGTCAACGTCAAAATCCGCAATCTCACCCTCATCGACGCCGACGTCGGCCTGCTCATCGAGAACAATTCCGACAACTCCATACTCAGCGGCCTGACCGTAACCTTCACCCACACCGGCATCTTCGTCGATAGCCTGCTCACCAGCCTGACCACCAGCGAGATCTACGACAACGACGGCATCGGTGTCGCCCTCCGCAATATCGGCGCTGCCGTCGTTCAGACCGTTCGCGCCCATCACAACCGCACCGGCATCGACGTCATCAATCCCATCGCGGCCTTCGCCACCATCGGCGACGCCGCAGTCCCGTTCGAACCATCGGCCGACCCGCGCCTCGGCAACGTCACCTACAGCAATACCGCCGACGGGATCTTCGCGTCCGGCAACGTGCTGGTGGCCGGCAATACTTCATATTCAAACGGCGATGCGGGAATTCAGCTTGATGATGGCGCTGATGCCCTCCGCAACGTGGTCCGCCAGAACCTGCGCGGCATCTCCGCTTTCGGGTCCTCTTCCGACATCACCGAGAACCGCGTCTACGCGCACGCGTCAACTGGAATCGAGGCCTCCTACGCCAGCACCATCGTCCGCAACGTCGTCTACTCCAACGGCCTCTATGGCATCCATACCAAAGATTTCAGCGGCCTCATCGACCACAACCTGGTCTATTCCACGGCCTCCGAATCGATCCGTGTCGAAGGGCCCGGACACGACGCCCGGCTCATCAACAACACCGTCTACGAGCCGTGCGCCACCAATCCGGAATCGCAATCGCCGCAGTTGGAGATTCCCTGGGAGTGGCAGGTCTGGCTGAGCGGTCCGTCCGGATCCTTCAGCGGGCCCTTGTCGGGCGAGGGGACGATCGATTTCTCCGCGCCGGTCGGACAAACTTCGGGCGGCACTTTCGAGCTGGGTCCCGGCGGCGGCATCGATGCGGAGACCACCGAGCCGGTTCCCCAAGATGGTGAGACCTATCAAATCGACACCACCATCACCGACCTGCACCTGACCAACCTCATGTCGGGCAACATTCCCAGCCTCGGCCAGGTGGATGTCCGTCTCAGCACCTCCGCGCCTGCTTCACCCGGGCAGGACGGTACCGGACTGCTGGGCATCTATTACGACAACGGCGGCGATACTTCCGAAGGCGGAGGGACCGGCCCATTTGCGAACCAAACCGGCAAAGTCGTCACTCGCATCGATTCCAACATCGACGTCGACTTCGGCGAGGGCTCTCCCGCCCCGGGCATCGGCGCCGAAACACACTCCGTACAGTGGCTCGGCCAGATTAAGCCGCGCTTCAGCGAGGTCTACACTTTTTGCACCGCCACCGATGACGGGGCCTTTCTCGACATCGCCGGCCAGCGCGTGGTGAACGACCCGAACTATCACGGCCGGCCACAGTTCCCCGACGTCGGTCCCTGCGGCTCGATCGCGCTTCAGGCCGGCGTGAAATACGACATCCGCATGATGTACTTCGAGTACAGCGGCGGTTCCGCGGCGACGCTCTCGTGGGAAAGCCCCTCGATGCCGCCCCAAATCGTGCCGCAAAGCGCGCTCTACCCCAAAGAGTACGCCGCTCCTCCCGCCGCCGCCGTGACCAATTTGCAGGCAACGGCAAACACCAGCTATGGCACAGACCTGCTCTGGGCCGATGTGAATCCCGACGCGATTGGCTATGTGGTCCTGCGCTCCAGCACCGGCTCATCGGGAACTTTTTACGAGGTGGCCCGCGTGGCCGGCCACACCTACCAGGACAGCTACCTGCCCGGCGCGCCCTATTGGTATCAGATTCGTCCCTTCAACACCGCTGGACTGGGGCCGCTTTCCAACATCGCCCGCCCCGCATCCACATCTCCACCTGTTCTGGTCGGCCCGGGAATCTCGGCCAGGTATTACAACAATCCAGATCGCGCCGGCGCGCCCGCACTCGCGCGCGTCGAACCACTGATCAACATCGACTGGGGTGGCGGTTCTCCAGGGCCGGGTATCAATTCCGACCTCTTCTCCGCCCGCTATACCGGCCGAATCACCGCGCCGCAGACCGGGCAATACACATTCATCGCCCGGACCGATGATGGTTCCGCGCTCTGGCTCGATGGCCAGCAGCTTATCAATGACCTGACGCTCCATGGGCCGGTCGATGTGCTCAGCACACCGGTGAATCTCATCGCCGGCCTACCCTACAATTTGCTATTCGATTATTTCGAGGCATTTGGAGGCGCTGCCGCCTCCCTCTCCTGGATTCGCCCCGACAGCTTCCGCGAAGTCATTCCCACCTCTCGCTACACCGCGAATATGGTCCTCCCGCCCGCGCCCACCGGCCTTGCCGCGCCCAATGTCACACCCCAGACGGTTGCGCTGGTATGGAACGACACCCTCAGCGAGCTGGCCTATTCAGTCGAGCGCGACGTCAGCCCCTCGTTCCTCAATCCGGTGGAACTCGCCACTTTGCCGATGAACGCAACCACTTTCACCGACTCCACTGTCGCGCCGAATACCAATTACTACTATCGTGTCCGCGCCGGGAATTTCGATGGCAAAGGACTTTACAGCGCCATCCTCACCGTGCACACCTCGTCGCTGGTGGGTCCGCCGGCCGCACCCACTTCTGCGCGCGCGGCCGGCAGGCCCGGGCAGATCAACCTTCGCTGGCAGGATTCCGGCCCCACCGAGGATGGATACACCATCTACCGCAAGCAAAGCCTCCAGGGGACCTATCTCTCCATCGCAACCGTCGCCCGCGATGCGACCAGCTTCGCCGACAAGGACCCATCGCTGGCCGCCGGCGCAACCTACTTCTACAAAGTCCTCGCCTTCAACTCGCTCGGCCAGTCCGTCTTCTCCAACGAAGCCCAGGCACTCGCCGGCGGCGCGGGCGGCGCAGGCCTGCGCGGGACCTACTTCAACAACCTCAACTTCACCGCCCGCGCAGCCCAGCGCATCGACCCCATCGTCAACTTCAATTTTGGCAACGGTGCTCCGGCCCCGGGCATGGACGCTGATACTTTCTCGGCCGTCTGGGAGGGGCAGGTCCAGGCCGAATACAACGAACTCTACACCTTCAACGTCGAGAGCGACGATGGCGCGCGGCTCTACGTCGATAACACCCTCATCATCGACGCCTTCATCGATCAAGCCCCGACGGTGCACACCGGCTCGATCCAGCTCGCCCCCGGAAAGCACGACATCCGCCTCGAATACTACGACAACACGGCTGGCTCAGTCGCGCGCCTGCGCTGGTCCAGCCCCTCCACCCCCCTGGAAACAATTCCCCAGTCGCTTCTCTTCCCCGCTCCGCTCCAATCGATCGGGCGCATCCTCGTCACCAATAACGGCGGCTCGCTCTCCGGCACCAGCCAGTTCGACCTCCTCGTCGATTTTGTCCTGCCCAATCGCGATCTCGTCCTGATGCACAACGTGCCCATGCACGTCGGGATGAGCTTCTCAGGCCTCGAGGAGCACAAGGCCTTGCAAACGGCCATCCAATTCGCATCCCAGGGGACGCCCGTCGCCCTCTTCGACCAATACAACCATCAATGGGGCGAATGGGTCCAGGTAGAAGGCCACCTTTCATCGCACCAACTTCCACCTCACCAGACACGCGGCCCCAAATGCGCCGAAATCGGCGTTCACATCCTCAACAACAGCAGCAAGGTCCTCCTGCGCAACAACATCGTCTACGTCGAAGGTCACAAGAACGTCCCGCCCCCCGCCAATTCACACGACATCGTTGTCGCCGCCGACAGCACCACCCGCTGGAGCAGCGACTTCAATCTCCTGACCACGCACTTTGGAAACATCGGCCAGTGGGCCGGCGCCCAAGCCGTTGATCTCGCCGCATGGCAAACCCTCTCCAGCGACGACCGCCACAGCCACGACGATGACATCGACCTGGTCTTCGTCGATGAAGATGGCGCTGATGGCCTGCTTGGATTTTTCACAGTTGGCCCGTCGGATGGCCGCGATGACAATTTCCATCTGCGCAGCCCGCTCGGCCATGTCACCCAGGGTGCTCACGCGCCGGTGGAGGACTTCGGTGGCACCTCCGCTCCCGAATTCGCGCAGGTTCTCTTTGATCCGACGCCGTTCGCGCCCAACCTCTCCCCGGCCATCGACAGCGGCGATCCTTCCTACGCTTTCGCCTCTGAACCAAACACCAATGGCCTCCCACCCCCCAACTCCGGCTCCAACGGCATGTGGATCAACCAGGGCGCCTATGGCAACACCACTCAGGCCTCCATCAGCCCCACGCAGTTCCTCTACGAATCCTCGCCGATTGGTTTCGAACAGCTCGTCCCCGGCCGGACCATCAACATCCGCTGGCGCAGCCACGACTTCCTCGGCAATGTTGACATCGATCTGCTGGGCGGCGCCATCCCACCCACCAACATCGTCCTGGGCGCTCCCAACACCGGCTCGTATCTCTGGCCCATCCCCGCCGCCCTGCCCGCCGCCAATGATTATTTCATTCGCGTCAGCCGCACTGATCTCACCGCCGCCGGAAGCACCAAATTCCCCGTCTCAATCGCTCCCGACGCCGTGCCGCCCAAAATCACCGCCTCCACGCCCACGATCGTCGATGACAATTTCACCACCAATGCCCCCACCGGCTCCATACGCCTTTTCTTCACCGAGAACATGCTCTCGGCCACCATCGCCGCCAATTACCAGCTGCGCAGCGCCGGCCCCAATCGCATATTCGATGACGGCGACGATGTTCTCTTTTCCCTCAACCGCGCCTACGTCAACGCCAGCCTCATCACCGGCGCCCAGGCCAACGTATTGCTCACCATCCTCTCCGGCGCGCTGCCTCCGGGTCTCTATCGCCTCACCGCTTTTGCAACGCCCGGAACCGGCCTCCGCGACGCCGCCAACCTGTCCCTCGATGGCGATTCCAACGGCATCGCCGGCGGCAATTACCTGCGTACCTTTACCATCGACACCACGCCCCCAACCGTCAGCGCCATCACCGGCGTCTCCAGCTTCACCAATACCGCGCCCAACATCATCACCTTCAGCTTCAGCGAACCCGTCACCGGTGTCGGCTTGGCCGATCTCCGCCTCACCCGCAACGGCGGCAGCAACCTTCTCACCGGCGAGCAGACGCTCACTCCCTCTCCCGACTTCAGAACCTGGACCCTCGGCAACATCAGCAATCTCATGGAAGAGGAAGGCATCTATTACCTCACCGCATCTTCCGGCGGCGCCACCATCCTCGACTACGCCGGCAATCCCCTCGCCGCAAGCTCCTCCCTGACCTGGACCATGGACACCACGCTCCCAACGGCCACAATCACTCCCCCCAACCCCAATCCACACGCCACCGCCATCAGCGAAATCGCCGTCACGTTCAGTGAAATTGTGACCGATTTCAATTTGACCAAACTCACCCTCCAGCGCAACGGCATCGCCCTCTCCACCGCCGGCCTGACACTCAACACCACCGACAACGTCCAGTGGACCCTCGGCAACCTGGCCGGCCTGACCTCGCTCGAAGGCACATACACGCTCACGATAACTGGCATGCACGATCAGGCCGGCAATGCCTCGGCCGCGTTCACCAGAAGCTTCATCGTGACTCCCACGCCTCCCGCCGCAACCATCGCCCCCATCTCCCCCAATCCTCGAAATACTGCCATCGACAGCATCACCATCAACTTCAACAAACCCGTCACCGGCTTCGACCTTTTCGACCTGAGCCTCACCCGAAGCGGCAGCACCAATCTCCTCACCTCCGCCGTCCTCCTCTCCACCGAGAACAACATGAGCTGGAACTTGAGCAATCTCTCGAGCCTCACCGCGACCGCGGGCTCATACACGCTCACGCTTTCGGCCACCGGCTCTGGAATCCAGGACCTGGCGGGAACCGCATTGACCACCGGCGTTTTCGCCTCATGGGAAAACGACCAAACCCGTCCCATTATCACAATCTCTTCGCCCCCTTCCCTCACAACCGATTCCGGAGTCTTTCAGCTCGTTTATCAGTTCAGCGAACCCGTAGCCGGTCTTCAGCTTCCCAACTTCTCCCTGACCCGTGATAACAACCCCGTCGTCCTGGGCAACGCAACCCTCACCACCCAGGACAGCATCACCTGGACTCTTGGCAACCTCGTCGATCCCACCACACCCCAGGGAGCCTACACTCTCACCCTCGGGCCCGACGTCTCCGGCATCAAGGATTTGGCCGGCAATCCACTCCTCTCCGGTATTTCCACCAGCTTCTCAGTCATTCAGACAACGATCCCGACGACCACCGGAAATGACCAGTTTTTCATCCGCCTCCATGGCCTCAACACTGTCCAGGTCTACCACAACAAAGCTCCCGCCGGCCCACCCGATTTCTCCCTCCCACGCTCATCCATGAATTCCCTCCGCCTCCTGGCCGGCGGCGGCAACGATTCCCTCAGCATCGACTTCTCCACCGGCAACCCCATCCCCCTCGGCGGCATCTTCTTTGATGGCGGTGGACAACCCGCCGGCGGCGTTGATTCACTGATCCTCACCGGCGACGGCTTTTCCTCCGGAATCTATTCGCCAAGCGGCTCACAACCCGGCAGCGGCGCCCTCACCATCAGCGGCAACACAATCACCTTCACCGGCCTCGAGCCCATCACCGCCACCGCGTTCCCCACCTTCACTCTCATCACACCCAACCCCAACGATACGCTGACGGTCACCAATGTCGCCGGCGGTTCAAAAGTCTCCGGCAGCAGCGGGGGGGTCGCGTTTGAAGAACTGAACCTTTTCGCCGCCTCCACCCTCATCCTCGACACCGCGAGCAGCGACGCTGGCGCTGGCAACGACATCGTTATCATCCCGGCCGGCACCGCCCCCGGCCTCCTCCTTCAACTTGCCACCGGAACCGGCGCCAACACCCTCGCCATCGGTGGCGGATCGGCCAGAATTCAAGCCACCGACATCGCCGCGCTCGCCCTCTCCGCCGCTAACTCCGCAATCGTCACTCTCCCCGCCACCCAGCATCTCAAATCCCTCACCCTCAGCGGTTCGGCCCAGGTCAAGGTTCCCTCCGGCGGCACGACCCTCCTCCGCACCAACTCCCTCTCCATTTCCGGCGCTGCCACACTCGACCTGGCCGACAACGACATGATCGTCCAGGGCGCCGGCGGCGCTGCAACCACCACCCAATTCGCCCAGCTCATCGCCCTCCTGCGCAGCGGCGCACTTTTCAGCAGCACCGCTGCCGCCAACGCCTTGCGGACGACATCGATCGCCGCCGTCCTGAACGACAACGGCGCCGGCATTCCGCTCCACAGCACCTTCGCCGGCCAGCCCGTCGATGCCAGTTCAATGCTCTTCAAATACACCTACAAGGGCGACGCCGATCTGAATGGTATCCTCAACGCCGACGACTACGCCCACATCGACGCCGGCTTCGCCTCTCACGCCCACGGCTATGAAAACGGCGACTTCAATCTGAGCGGCGCGATCAACAGCGACGACTACTTTTACATCGACTACACTTTCAGCGCTCAGGGCAGCGCCCTCGCCATCGTCACCGCACCCACCGCGCCATCGGCCCTTTCTGTCCGACAGGCCCGACTTGAAACAACTCACCAGTCCCGCCCTCACGCAAAGAAGCCCCGCCATCATCGCCGCGCTGCGCTTTGCGCGACCTCCAGTTGCTCTGCCAGTCTACGCTCCGCTGACTACGCCAGGGCCTCGCTTCATTTCCGCCCCGTCAATCACTAGGCAGTTGAGCCGCAGTAAATAAAACGCCCCCTTGAAATACCAAAGGGCGTTTCATTACGCCCAAGGTCGAGGCGGGTATGATCGCTGAGCCGGGTTGCCTGAAGGGAGTCATGTTTGGCCCAGCGTTCGCCATCGGAATCAACAAAGACCGATCCCGTGCATGATGTGTTGCGGGATGTGCGCCAGCCGCTGGATGCATTTTTCCGGCCGAGAAATGTCGCCCTCATCGGCGCAACCGAGACGGCCGGCAGCGTGGGGCGCACCCTGCTTTGGAACCTGATCAGCAATCCGTTCGGCGGCGCGGTTTTTCCCATCAATCCCAAACGAAGCAATGTGCTGGGAATCAAATCCTATCCAGCCATCGCCGCCGTTGGCGAGAAAGTCGATCTGGCGGTGATCGTCACTCCCGCGGCCACTGTGCCGGCCGTCGTGGGACAGTGCGCCGATGCCGGCGTTTCGGCGGCCATCGTTATCTCCGCCGGCTTCCGGGAAACCGGGCCGGCCGGAGCGGAATTGGAAAAGCAGGTCCTCGCCGAAGCGCGCCGCGGTCGAATGCGAATCATCGGGCCCAACTGCCTGGGCGTCATGAATCCCCCGACCGGTCTCAACGCCACATTCGCCAAGGGAATGGCCAAGCCCGGCAACGTCGCCATTCTCTCGCAATCGGGCGCGCTGCTCACGGCGGTCCTCGACTGGTCCATCAAAGGGCAGGTGGGTTTTTCGGCCTGTGTGTCGATGGGATCGATGATCGATGTCTCGTGGGGCGATCTGATCGATTATCTCGGCGACGACCCCAGGACCTCATCCATCGTCATTTACATGGAGTCGATCGGCGATGCCCGTGGATTCCTTTCCGCGGCGCGCGAGGTCGCCCTCAGCAAGCCCATCATCGTCATCAAGGCCGGCCGCAGCGACGCCGCCGCCAAGGCCGCCGCCAGCCACACCGGATCTCTGACCGGATCGGACGAAGTGCTCGATGCGGCCTTTCGTCGCACCGGTGTCTTGCGGGTGAACAGCATTTCAGAAGTGTTCGACATGGCCGCCGTCCTCGCCAAACAGCCGCGGCCGCGCGGTCCGCGATTGACGATCATAACCAACGCCGGCGGCCCGGCCGTATTGGCAACCGATGCGCTCATCACCGCCGGTGGCGAACTTTCCCCCATCGCGCCGGAAACGATAACGAAGCTCAGCGCGTTTCTCCCGCCAGCCTGGTCGCACAGCAATCCCATCGACATTCTCGGCGACGCCGGTCCCGATCGATACGCCAAGGCGCTCGAAATTGCCGCGCAGGATCCCAAATCCGACGGCCTCCTGGTCATTCACACGCCACAGGACATGACCGACCCCACCCGCACCGCCGATCAGCTCAAGCCCTACGCAAAAAGCACCGGCAAACCCGTGCTGGCAAGCTGGATGGGCGGCCCGGATGTCGAGGCCGGCGAGGAAATTCTCAACAAGGCCGGCATCCCCAATTTTTCCTATCCCGACACCGCCGCGCGGGCCTTTCAGTACATGTGGAAATACACCTACAGCCTCCGCGGCATCTACGAGACGCCGACCCTTGCCGAGGCCAGCGCATTTGGCGCGATGGGACCGGTCGAGGCGACCGACATCATCCACCGCGCTGCCGAAAGTGGGCGCACCCTTCTCGATGAAGTGGAGTCCAAGAGCATCCTCGATTGCTACGACATTCCCACCGTTCCCACACAAATCGCCGCCACTGCCCAGGACGCCGTCGATCGCGCCGCCGAA
>JBGPEF010000181.1:0-9340 GCA_041482675.1 Tepidisphaeraceae bacterium
AGGCGATGCAGATCGTGCGGGGCGATGAATGCTTTAAGTATCTGCTGCTCTCGAACACCCATTCAGGCGACGGCTCGGTGATCGTGAAGTTCACGCCGGTGCGCGTGGTCTGCCAGAACACCCTGATGCTGGCGATGGAAGATGGACAGACCGCCTACCGCGTGCGGCACAGCAAACGGATGCAGTTCAAGCTCGATGAGCTGGCGGAATTTCTGGCCCTCACACAAGAGGTGTTCCTTATGGCGGAGGAACAATTCAGGCGGCTGGCAAAGGTCCAGATGATCGCCGGCCGTCTGGAGCACTACCTGGAAGCGGTCTTCCCGCGGAGCGAAGCGCAGAAGAAGAAGGCGGAGAATCCGCCGAGGTGGGATTTCGTGCGAGAGTTATTCGAGAGTCAGCCAGACCTGCAACTGCCCGGAGTCCGCGGGACCCTCTGGGGAGCCTACAACGCCATCACCCGGTTCGAGGATTACAAGCAACCCCAGCAAGCAGAGCAGCCGGACCAGCGTTTGGAGCGGACCTGGTTCGGCGGCGGCGCGGCTGTCAAATTGAAGGCCCTGGCCAAGGCATCGGAACTCGCCGGCACGTGGGATTGAAAGACAAATGAGTGTCGCGACATCATCACCTTCGACGTTGCTGCAAGCTCTCCGGGAGTCCCTCGCACAGGCGGTGAGGTTTGACCCCGGTGACGTGGTTGCGCCAGCGGTAGTGCTGTGGACTGACGCCGACGGTCAGTGGCGGCCAGTCGTCGAGCAACTGCGGGCGCTGATGCCTCAGCTTCTGACGCTGGGCGATTACGATGCGGCCACTAAGACCGGGCCGGCGATCTGGCTGCGTTGCGTGATCGAGCCCGCGGTGCGGGCCGACAAGTTTCCGGACCTCGCCTGGCCAGCCGGAACAGTTCCGGTGATCTACATGCCCGAGGTGAGCCGGCAGACGTTGCGGGCGGTCGAGGATTGCCCGGATGCGCTCAAGCCGCTCATTGAGCTTCAATTTCGCGGGACGGTATGGACACAAAAGAACGGCAAGGATTGGACGGTGCGCGCGTTCCTCGTGAGCGAAGATGGTGGGCTGAGACTGGACGTGGCCGAAGACCAGCTCACGGTTCAAGCCATGCTGGGGGCGATGTCGCAACTGGCGGTAACACCGCTGGCGCTCCTGCGGCGTGGAAAGTTGGAGGCACAAGACTTCGATCGGATGATGATAGGCGACACTCCGCGCGATCTGCTCCTCTGGCTGGGCGACCCTGACGAGACGCGAAAACAATGGGACGAGGGAAAATGGACGGCGTTCCGCAACCGATGCCGGGAGGAGTACGGCTTCGACCCGGAATCCGACGGCGAGCTTGCCGGCGGCGAGATGCTCGGGCAGCGCAAGGATTCCTGGTACGGGGTGTGGCAGCGCTTTGCGGACTCGCCGGCCCTCTATCCGGGCATACCCGATCTGCTGCGTCGCGCGAAGCCGAAGGGACAGTTGGCATTCGATAAGGAACCCTGGCCAGATGAGAACGACTCGATGGAGAGTGCCCTACGAACGGCGCTCATTGAAATCGGCCAGATGAAACCGGCCGAGGCGCGGCAGCGTTTGGAGCTGTTGGATAGAGAGCACGGCCTGCGCCGGGGTTCGGTGTGGGCGCGGCTGGGCATGGCCCCGCTGGCTGAGGCACTCGCGCATCTGGCAGTCATGGCGAAGCGCACGCTGACGATGCTGGGCGGCGAGTCGGCGGAGATGATGGGCAAGCTCTACGCCAAGGATGGCTATCTGGCCGATGATGCCGCGATGCGAGCGCTGGCCTGCGTCAAAACCGCGGAAGACAATGCGGCGGTGCGGTCGGCGGTGCGGTGCGTGTACCTCCCCTGGCTTGAAGATACTGCCCGGCACTTTCAGCAATGTCTCGCGGCGAAAACGCTGCCCAGCGCGGCGGAGCAGGAGGGGGTCGAAGCCGTGGCCGGCGAGTGCATTTTGTTTGCCGACGGGCTGCGATTCGACGTTGGCCAACGTCTCGCGGCTATGGCCGGCGAGCGACAGAAAGAAGTGTCTGTGGCGTGGCGATGGGCGGCATTGCCCACAGTCACAGCGACAGCTAAGCCGGCAGTATCCCCGGTGGCTGTGAATTTGCGCGGCGTGCGAATGGAGCTGGATTTCTGCCCGGAATCCATCGACACGAATGAGCGGCTTAACACCGACAGATTTCGCAAACTCCTCGCAGCGATGGGTTATCAGGTGCTTGGACCGGCGGAGTTGGGTGAAGCCCGAGTGAAGAATGCCCGCGGGTGGACGGAATGCGGCGAGTTCGACAAGCTCGGTCACGATCTTCAGGCAAAGCTGGCAGCGAGGATCAACGATCAGTTGGAATTTTTGTTGGAGCGGGTGCAAGCGCTGCTGGAATCCGGTTGGAAGCGGGTCCGCGTAGTGACCGACCACGGCTGGCTGCTGGTGCCGGGCGGAATGCCGAAGGTGCAACTCGCGAAGTACCTGGCCGAGACCAGATGGTCGCGGTGTGCTTCGATCAAGGACAGCGCCCGTCTGGACGTGCCCGTGGCCGGTTGGTCATGGAACGCGCAGGAGCGGTTCGCCTATGCGCCCGGCGCGCACTGCTTTATGGCCGGGCAAGAGTACGCGCACGGAGGCGCGAGTTTGCAGGAGTGTGTGATTCCCATCCTGACATTCAGTTCAACGGCTGCGCCGGCCGACGTGGTTGTCACGGTGCGAGAAGTCCAGTGGGTCGGCCTCCGCTGCCGAGTCGCGGTAGAGCCGGCGGCTGCGGGGCTGCTCGCCGACCTTCGAACTAAGCCCAATGCCCCGAACTCAAGCATTTCTGAACCCAAAATTTTGGACGCCGACGGCAAGGCGGCGTTGCTGGTCGCTGACGATTCGCTCGAAGGCACCATGGTCAGCCTGGTGATTCTCGATGCGTCCGGTCGTGTGATTTGCAAACAAGCTACCGCCGTTGGAGGTGATAAATAACATGGAACTCGATCATCTGGACCAACTCGCCGCTTCAGCGTTCGACGGCTATCTCGTTCGCAAGGACCTCGTGCGCCGATACAGCCGGCAGTACCCGGTGCCGACGTACGTCGTGGAATTCCTGCTAGGTCGGTACTGCGCCACCGTCAACGAAAACGAGATTGCTGAGGGCTTGCAAGTAGTTGAACGTCAGCTCACGGATCGTGCAGTGCGCACGGGCCAGGAGGAGTTGTTCAAGGCTCGCGCCCGCGAGAAGGGGTCGGTAAAGCTGATTGATATCGTCAAGGCCAAGCTGGACTCGAAGAACGATTGCTTCCTTGCCGAGCTGCCAAGCCTGCAATTGCGAGACGTGCGCATCGACGACGCACTCGTACACGAGCACGAGCGAATGCTGACTGATGGATTCTACGCAGAGGTGACCCTTACCTACGACGGGGCGATAGCCCAGGAACAGAGCGGCCGTCCATTCGCCATCGAGAGTCTACGCGCCATCCAGCTTTCCAAGTCGGACGCGCTCGGCGTCATGGCGAAGGCCCGGGCGCAATTCACTACAGGGGAGTGGACGGACTTCCTGATCCGCTCGATCGGCCTTGAGCCAGCAGCCTTGTCAGAACGAGCCAAGGTCGTAGTGCTACTCCGCATGGTTCCATTCGTAGAACGAAACTACAATCTGGTCGAGCTGGGACCCAGAGGCACGGGCAAAAGTCACTTATTCCAGCAAATCTCACCGTACTCGCACCTGATCTCCGGCGGCAAGGCGACGGTCGCCAAGATGTTCGTGAACAACGCCAGTGGGCAGCGCGGACTTGTGTGTCACTATGACGTTGTGTGCTTCGACGAGGTAGCCGGTATCTCGTTCGATCAGAAAGACGGCGTCAATATCATGAAGGGGTACATGGCGTCGGGTGAGTTCTCTCGCGGCAAGGAGAGTATTCGGGCCTCCGGGAGCCTGGTCATGGTCGGCAACCTCGACGTGGATGTGGAGCAGCAGCAGCGCATCGGTCACCTGCTGGCTCCCCTTCCACCAGAGATGCGATATGACACAGCGTTCATGGACCGACTGCACTCTTACGTGCCGGGCTGGGAGTTTCCCAAGGTGAATCCACATGAGCATCTGACAGGGCACTTCGGCCTAGTCAGTGATTTCCTCTCGGAATGCTGGACGAGGTTGCGGGAATCCAGCCGGGTTTCGGTGCTGCAACGGCGCGTGAATTGGGGCGGTGCCCTCAGCGGCCGAGACATCGAAGCGGTGACTCGAACAACCAGTGGCCTGATAAAATTGCTCTTTCCCGATCCGTCGATGCCGGTGCCAGATGATGAGTTAGAAAGAATTGTCCGATTGGCTCTTGAATGCCGGCGCCGTGTCAAGGAGCAGCAGAAACGGGTGCTAAAGACGGAGTTCCGAAATACGCACTTCAGTTATTTCATGGGCGTGGAGGGCGTGGAGCAGTTTGTCTCGACACCTGAGCTGCACAGCGAAGACAAGATCGAAAGCGATCCCTTGCCACCGGGGCAGGTCTGGGCGATAAGTCCTGGGGGCCAGGATGCGGCGCCGGGGCTTTACCGCATCGAAGCGACTGTCGGCCCCGGCGGTGGAGTTAAGATATTGAACGCTCCAGTGCCGCCAGCCTTCCGGGAGAGCGTCCGTTATGGTGAGCAGAATCTCTACACGCGCGCGAAGGAAATGGTTGGTGATCGCGATCCACGGGAACACGAGTTTTCGATGCAGTTGCGGGCCATCGACGCCGACCGATCTGGCGGCGGCCTTGGCCTGGCCGTGCTGGTTGCATTGTGTAGCGGTCTGTTGGAGCGCAGCATTAAGGGCGGCCTAATCGTAGTTGGCGCGCTAAATCTTGGGGGTTCGGTGGAGATTATTCCCAATCCCGTGGCGATCGCCGAGCTGGCGGTGGAGAAAGGTGCGACCAGTGTGCTCATGCCAATCTCGGCGCGGAAGCAGTTGTTCAACCTCTCGGACGACATGGCCACAAAGATCAGCATCGAGTTCTATGCCGATCCGGCGGATGCGTTCGTGAAGGCGGTGCTGGAATAGGCTGAGGAGACAACGCGCGGAGAAGAATGAAGTTACGGCATTCGGCGTGAGTGGCATTGGGTGCCGGCAGCAATGCCGGTGCAACCGGCCGGTCGCAGGGGGGATGCGCGGAGAGAGTGTACCCGATTGGAGCCTCGACGAGTTGTCCAGTTGTCCACGATGCACCTGCTGAGGGTGGCCAAGGCCCACGAGATCGACTATCGCCCACCGGCCAGAAGTGGATCGATGCGCTGCGAAAGATTGAGGAAGGTGGGCCAAACCCGCCGCCCTCTACTTCCCCGATCTCACCATCGCCATAATCCCCGCCTTCACCGCCGCCGGCAGCGTCGCCCACCCCTCGACGACTTCGGCCAAATCTGGGGGCAGGGCTGCCGGGTCAGCGCAAGCACCTGCGCAAGCAGATTCGGAACTGTGTGGTTTTCCAGTGGTTTGTGGGGTATTGCTGCTGGATTTTAAGTCCGTAGCGTCTGCCGTTCCGCCACGCCCGGGTCGCGGATGATTCTATAGACGGCCGCCGGCCGTGGCTAATTTTGCCGCCCTGGGAACGCGATGGCTTCTTCGGGAAGTGAAAATGTTCGACTGATCAACCCATCGTCGAGCGTCGCGGTTTCTGCATCCATCAAGTCGGCCGAGGCAGTGCGAAGAAATGGCTCCAGCCGCGGAAAATCAGCGCTCCCATCCAGATTCAGAACCGGCGGCAGCTCTGTGCGTGTGGGAACATAAACCGCCGACGCTCTCTTTCGTCCCACCTGCAACGGTCGCAATGGAGCTGCCTGATCCAGCTCGGCCAACGCGATCCGCGCCTCCGCGGCTGTCGGAGAATCCGGCGCAATCTCCAGAACCGTCTGGAAGCAGGCCCGAGCTTCTTTTTGCGAATCGTGCCCCGGCGGAGCAACCGGCTGCGTAGCCGCAGGCTTGGTGGCCGGTGCCAGCGCCCGCTGTCTACCGCGCTGCTTCAGCTTCTGAGCCTCCTCCTGCGCGGCCATCCGCGCGGACTCAGCTTCAAAATCCGCCACCGTCCGCCAACATCCCCCCGCCTCATAGGCGATCTGCGCTGCCAGCTCCGGTTCAGCCGATTTCGCCTTCGCCTCCGCGGCCATGACCTTCGCAACCTCACGCATCCGCTCCAGACCAGCGGCCAACGTGATGTTGGCCTGCTCGGCCGTCTCCCGCCTCCCAAACAGTTTGCGATTGGGCAGCAACAGTTCCATCACCGCCTCGCGCTGGCACTGAGCGATCCGCCACGGAATCTCGCCGGCCCGCGGATTGGTTGGAAAATCCCGCAACACGCTTTGCAGAATCTCCCGCGCCTCGGCATATTTCCCGCTCTCCTTCAGCGCCATCCCCAGCTCAAATCGCAGCGCCGCCGCCCACGCGATCCTCGCCGGATCATTCATCAGCAAGCTCTCATGATCCGCCCTCCCCTGCGTCAACATTTTCACCGCCGCATCGGTCCTCCGCGTGTTTCGCATAAACTGGCCAAGCCGAACCAGCGCCACCGGCGCCAGCGCCGAATTCTTCAGCGGCTCATATTGAAATCGCGCCAGCTCATTCTCCGCCATCCGGCTGCCAAATTGCGATGTGCAGCGGGCACTCTCCAGCACGATGATCGGATAAAGCGGATGATCCGGGAATTGCCGCAGCAACCCGATATACATCCGCCGCGCCGCCGCCAGCGGCTTGCGCCGCTCCATTGGCTCGGCCATCAGCGACGCGATCCGCTGCTGGCAATATCCCATCTTCAGCGATGCATCCACGATCCGTGGATCACCATCATGCGCCAGCACAAAACTCTTGAATCGATCAGAAATATCCGACAAATCCTGCATCAGCCGCGCCGTCGCCAGTGCATCATCCCCCGCCTCCTGCGGCGCCTTGCGCAACAGGCAATCCGCGATCAAATAATTTGCCGCCGACAAATCCCCCAATCGGTCCCCCTCTGGGATCTGCGAAGCGATCTTCACCGCCTCATCGAAATGTCCCATCTGATACTGCGCCTCCGCCACCCCCAGCGTTGCCAGATACGCCTGATCCGTCTTTGCATATCTTTCCCCCACCGCCGCAAATCGCTTCATCGCCTCCTCAAAATGCCTCGCCAGCAGCGCATCCTCCGCATGCCGCACCGCCGCATCCGCCAGCAGCACACTCTTGGGGAACGCGGCCGTGAACTGTTCCAGCGCCGCGTCAGCCTCCGCATATTTGCCCGCCAGTTGCAACGCCACCGCCCAACGATATTTCGCCGTTTCCGCCAACTGTGAATCCCCACCGCCTTTGGCCGCCTCCGCATACATCTCCGCCGCCGCGTCCAGGTGCTCCGCTCGCCGCAGAAGGTCCGCCAGTTCGATCATCGTCCGAATCTCATCGGCATCCGGACCGCGACTGTCGCGCAACGAACTTTGCAGCTCCACCGCCTTCTTCAACACTTCAATGGCCGACTCAAAGCTCGTCTTTCGCTCCTGTTGGCTGGGCAGAATCCCCGCCCCATTCTGACGCCGTTGAACCGGTGTCACGCCCAAACCCACCTGCGCCCGCGCCAGCCATCGCAGCGCCTCCGCCTCGTGCAGCCCGCCCAGGTTGTGGATTGCCTCATCAAACCTTTTGGTCTCCACTTGTGCCACCCCCAGCCACAGCCTGGTTTCATCGCCCAGCACCCCATCGGCATCTGGAACCGCCTTGCCAAGCCGCGCAACCGCCTCCTCAAACCTTCCCTCCTCCACCATCAGCCGCCCCGAATAAAATCGCGAGCGAACCACGTATTGCGGCGCCGGCTCGCCCAGCAGCCGTTCCAGTCGGGCCTTCTCCTCTGGCCGGTCCTTCAGCGTCTGCGGCCGCGCCAGTGCATCAGCCGCCGCTCCCCGGCACCGCATGTCATACTCAATAACGGCTTCATAAAGAGCAATCGCCTCTGGCCGCTCCCCCGAAAGATCGTGTACCCGCGCCAGCAGATACCGCGCATGTTCCCCAAATTCCTGCGTAAACGGCGCCAACTGGCTTAGCGACCGGCCGGCCGAAACATAATCCCCCGCCTGAAATTGCTTGAACCCCTCGCGATAAAGCTTCACATCGTCCGCCGACCCCTGCTGCGCCACCACAAGCAGCAGAATCACCGCGATGAAGTTAGATCGAACAATTGCCGCCATAACGGGTCGATTCCTACCCGTTCTTACGGCACCCCAATGATCTCGTTGAAAAAGTGCAGCTAGTGCAGAATTGCCTGGCTGATTCTCTGGATATCCGCGGCCTTGGACTGGTCCACCGGAATGGCGGGCGCGGCGTCTTCCTTCCGCACCACCTCGGTAAACGTCACCCCAAGCCCGTACAGCCCATCGGCCAACTGATTGCAGTTGCGGACCGTGCAAATCAGGATCAGCGGCTTGGAATTGGCTCGCGGGAGCTGAACGATGAACTGATCCCCCGGGCGCATCGTCGCCGCGCACAGAATCCCCATCCCACCCAATGAAATATCTCGCGTCCACGCCTTCATCGGCCGCCCGCAGACGCCGTCGGCGTAGGGAATGATCGTTAGCGAACAGCGCGCCCCCACGCGCGGACGCACGCGCCGCGCCGCGTTTCCGCCGGCCTTGTCGCTTTTCACCTGTGCAAGCATGTCTTGCAGCATCGTCGCCGAAAGATCCATTTATCGGACCCTCTCTCTGAGGCGGCCGTTCTTCCGGCCGCCATCAATCTAGCTATCGACGCGCCGGCGGCACTGGGTTAGCTCGCTATCGGGGTGTGGCGTTGATGCGGGCGATAATGCCATCGATTAATAGGCCATTGCCGCGAATGGCGCGATATTCCACCGCAGCCGCCCCCAAATTCCCCCCAATCAGCACAACCGCCACAATGTGATGCCAGGCCGGATTGAGGTATTGATTATCCACCGCCGCCCCGACGACAGCGGTGACGATGGCGAGTGTGATCGCCCCCAGCGCTGCGGGAAAGGCCGCGGCCTTGAATCTTCGGGTTGGGTTGGCCACGGCTGGATCAAGCTTCTTCACCTCGATCGCATGCGCGATCCATTTTCCCGTGGCGATGAAGTAGGTAAAGACCACGCAATGCACGCCGCAGCACACGATGGCCGAAAGCGCCCCCGCCAGCCGATGCCACGAGCCAACCCCCGCCGACATGCCCGCGTATCCAAGGATCGCAGTCGCGACCAGGCATGCCAGATTCGCCAACGTAAGCCCCAAAAACAGGACGATCATTGCCCCTTCTCCAGCAGCGCTTCGGCCACGCGCAAATCGATCGGCGTGGTGATCTTCAAATTCCGCTCCTCACCTTCCACCAGCCACACATCCTTCCCCGCCAACTCCAGCAACTGCG
>JBGPEF010000182.1:0-9335 GCA_041482675.1 Tepidisphaeraceae bacterium
ACTCTCGCCGGGGGAGAGGGAAATGTCGCCGAAGATGTAGTCGATGCCGGTGGAAAAGTTGGCGCCATTGAGATTGATGACCGCGACGCCGATGTTTTTGATTTCAATAAACTCGTAGTCATCATTCTGCTGGAATTCGGCCGTGGGAGGAGGGGAGCTGGGGTTATAGTCGATTTCAGTAATGCGGAGGGAATCCTTGACCTTCGAGGGCGACGGGCCGGCCTGGAACTGAGCTGCATCCGACCATTTGCTCCAGCGGCCGGTCGAATCTTTCATTTTCACGCGCACGCGATACCAGTTGCCGGCTTCGACGGCCTGGGGAGGAATGGTGATGCCGTTGGCGAAGGGGGTGATCTCGGGACTCTCCCAGGTGGCGTTGATTTCGTAGAACCGGGGATCGCTGGGGTTGTAGCCGGGCGCGGCGGGATTGGTGACCCTGGCGATGCGCCATTTCATGGCGGCGAAGGTGCCGGTGGAATCAGAGAAGTTGCTGGAATTGAAGGTCAGGCCGTCGATGGGGAAAAGAGCCGGGCCGGTGTAGGTGACGGTGGGTTTGTTGGGAATCAGGGTGTCGGTCAGCAGCGTCGCGTCGATGTAGCCGTCGCGGGAGGCGACCCAGTCCTTCATTTTCTGGACCATGCCGCGAAAGCCGCCGGGGGCGGGGATGGGCTGGCCCGCGCCGCCCTGGTAAAAGCGGCCCGCGCCGGCTTTGCTGGAAAGAACGTAGCTGGAGGTCATGATGGGGTTGTAGTCCCACATGGCGCGGTCGTAGTCGACCGGTGAATTGACGACGCCGACGGGGTCGATGAAATTCGCGTACTCGTCGATCAACAGGTTGGTCTGATCGGGATTGAAAAGCAGGTCGCGCAGCTCGCGCAGGCGGTTCTGATACTCCAGATTGAAGGCCGGGCGCGGAAGGACCCGATTTTTGAAGGGATCGTCGCCGCCGCCGAACATGTTGCTGGCCCAGGTGAGATCGACATCCCAGGGGAAGACCTCCCACTGATTGGTGTCGGGATTGCGATAATAGAAATAGTTTTTGCCAGCGCCTTGATCGATGTCGTAGTGGTGAACGGCTTCGACGATGGATCGGTAGCTGTAGTATTCGTCGGCGTTGAGGTTCTGCCGCCACCAGTCGTCGGGGGTGGTCGTGTTGATGTAGGTGTTGGTGAAATTGACCAGGTCGGAGTTGTCGGTGGGCTGGGTGGCTCCCTGGTTTTGCAGGGTGCCGCCGCCAGCGCCGGTGCCGCCCTGCATGCGGTAGATGCTGCCATCGGGTAGGTTGCGGTCGGCGAGGAAGTCGCTGTCATCCGCATCGAGGGCGAGATACATGCCCCAAAGATCGCCGTCGTACTGGGTAGCGCCGGTTTCCGAGGCGGAGTCGATCACGCGCAGCTGAAGGAAGTGGGTGTTCTGAGCAGGGACCCCGGCGAGTTGAAAGAGCTTCATGGTGACGGCTTCGAACATGCCCTGCTCGCCGCGATGGAGATAATCACCCTGATCGATGATGCCGGAGAGCGACATGCCATCCCAGGTGACGCCGTAGGGGTTGCCGTAGTTGTCGCGGGCCTGGAACTGGTGGTTTCTTAAAAAGTTGAACTGCCACTTGTTCTTACCCATGGCATAGCGCCAGACGCCGCCGCGGGCGCGATAGCCGATGTGGTCATACACGACGCCGTCGTAAACGAGAGTGCCAAGCCATTTTTCGTCAGAGCCGTCGTAGGCGGGGGCGGTCGAGGGAGGAAGGTGCTGGGCGTCGGTCACATCGGAATTTTTGGAGATCAGCGTGTAAATCGGCAGGCGGTTCATGTCGGCAGCGCTGTAGTTCACCACCGGTGTGACGCCCGGCTGATTTGCGCCGCTCCAGCCAGGGGCTCCGTTGTAGACGAAATACGCAAAGTTGGGCTGGGTGTCGTCAGCGTAAGGGGCGGTGAGGGCCGCGCCGAGCGTATCGGTGGCGGTGATGCGATAGCGAATCAGGCGGCGGTTGACCTGGAGATTGGCGGGCATGATGGCGGTGTAGAAGCCGTCGCCGGCCGTCACATCGCCGTTGGTGCCATCATCGCGCATGGTGAGGTTGGTCCAGGAAGTGGCATAGGCCGGATCGGTCAGGGCGATATAGCTGCCGGGATCCACGAGCTGGTATTTGAGGATGGCGCTGGCAATGCCCTGGGGATCGGTGATTTTCGCGGTGATGGTGACCGGGACATTGGAGGCCGGCATCTGCGGGAAATTCGTGACCTGCCGCATCTGCGGTGCGGAATTGGCGGCGAAGATGGCGGTGTTCTGGCCGCCGGCGGCGATGAACGGCGTGGAGAGCAGGCGGGCGTCGAAAAAGGCATCGGCATCATCGACGGCGTTGTTGTGGACCTGGATGGCGAGCTGGTTGGAGCCGTTCTGGAGATAGGTCTGGGGAATGGTGAAGTAGATCGGGGTGTAGACGGTGGATTCGCGGGGGACGCAGGTGCACAGGGAGGTGTTGGTCAGCTCACCCGATGCGTTGAGGCCGTACTGCATGTCAGCAGAGCGGTAGAGGAGTTGGCCGTTGATCCAGACAGAGAAGCCATCATCGTACATCGCCTCCAGGCGCAGAGTGCCGATGGCGTTGATGTTGGCGATGTTGAAGGTCTTGCGGAGGAACACCGAGGCATAACCGGGGATGCCACCCGCCGTGTTCTTCTTCATGTCGGCCAGCGCGGTGCCCATCACCACGGTCGGGTCATAGCCGATGGGGCCGTTGCCGGTCAGCCAGGTGGCATCTTCGACAAAACTGCTTTGACGCCAGGCATCGATGGGGCTGGAGGCTTCACTGCTGCCCTTGCGATAGTGCCAGGCGCCGGCGGAGGCGAAGATGGTTGTGCTGGCGGGAATCGTGGTGGGGCCGACGGTGGGGAGGGCGCTGCGCCAATTGCCACCCAGGCCGTTGTCGAAGTCGGGATTGATGAGCTGGATGGAATTGCCAGGGGCGTCGCCGACGGTTGGCCAGGGAAAGCCAGCGCCATAGTCCACGCGTTCCAGTTTGCCGCCCGCCGAGTTGCGGAGGGTAATTGATTCGCCGTTGTTGGAGAGGGAACCGGAGTAGCCGGCGAAAGGCGTGCTCCTGAACTTGGCCATGAACTGCGCGGGATTTTCGGCCAGGACAATATATTGGCCGGGGGCGATGGAGGCGCCGGCGGGGAAGGTGTAATTGATTCCGGCGGAGAAAAATGCGTTGGAGAGGTCAATGGCGATCGGGCTGGGGTTGTACAGCTCGATGAACTCCACCTGCTCGGTTTTGATGTCCGGGTCGTAGTGGATTTCGTTGATGATGACCTGCGAGCGGACATTGGCCGCGCCGGGGGTGGGAATGGCGAAGTCGCGCAGGGGATTGCCGGCGGTGCCGGGATCGGGGCCGAAGGAGATATCTTCTTCCTGCGCGCCGAAGATGAGCTGGGACTCGATGGTTGCGCCGTCCGGGTTGACCAGCGAAAGCGTTTCGCCGTTGCGGTCGAGGTTGAAGTTGGTGTGAAGCGGCAAGCCGGCGACGGCGCGGTCCTTGTCGGAGGCGAAGACGATCAGGTAACCATTGGCGGGGATGGAGACGTCGGGAAATTGCCACTTGTTCAGATTGGCGGGGTCATCGGTGAGATAGAAGCCGTTGAGATTCTGCGCGGAAGCGGAAGAGTTGCGCAGCTCGATCCAGTCGGAGTGGTCGTTATCCTCGTCGGTGAGACTGTTGATGTTGACGGCCAGGATCTCGTTGATGGAAACATTGGCCAGGAGAAGGCGCGGCTCAAGAACATCAATGCAAGCGCGGCCAAGGCGAGCGCGGCAGCGCTGCTGCGATTCACGAGTTTTGGGCATACGAGCCACTCCGCCGCGGGAAGGAATACCAGACGGCTGAGGAGGAATCAGCAGATGCGATTCCCGCCACAACTTCTGTCGTGCCCGCTAGATAGGCGCAACCGGCTAGCTTTGGTGCCCGCCCCCGGTTGGCTTGCGAAATGTCGCTCAAAAGGGGGCTTAATGCAAGCTTAATCCCGGCAAATCCAGAGCAGGATTATGCGATTCCAAGCCAGCGGGCGAGGGCGGGAGACGCTGTGGCATCGGCGATCCGATCGCCATGCGGACGGGGGCGCGGGTGGCGGTGATGTTTGGGACGTTTTTTCGAAGCAACCAACGTGGATGCGGCCGGGGCAGCAGGGGCAAGGGGTGCCGCGAGGGCAAGGGGCGCGGCGGGGGCAAGGGGTGCGGCTCCAGCGCTCATCGCCCGGTCGATGAGGAAAAAGTCATCGGCGTTGATCGAGCCGCTGTAGTCGAAGTCGCCGTTGCGGAAACCCTTGGCGGTGGCGCGGTTGGCATAGCCGGCGTCGATGAAGGCATAATCGTCGGCGTTGATCAGGCCGTTAAGGTCGGCATCGCCGCTATAGGTGTATTTGATGATGATGGTGTTGATGTCGGTGGATTGGCCGTCGATCTGGGTGAGGATGGGGGAGCCATTGCCGCGGTCGTTGACGACTGCCCCCAGCGTGGTGATGCGCGGATTGGCCGCGCTGGCGGTTGTGCTGCGGATGCCAAAACCGGTCCATGCGCCTGAGGCGCGGCCGGTTTTGAGATAACTGTTGATGGTGGTGAGAAGCGCGGCCTTCGACGCGCTGGTGCTTTGGATGATCAGGTCGTTGTCGAATAGGTCGAGAGCTGCCGTCGGAGCGATGGTGAGACTGTTGAGGCGGAGATAAGAATTCGCCGCGGGAATGTTGACGCGGGCGGTGTTGGAGATATTCAGGCCGGCCAGACTCTGATTCGCGGCGACGGTGAGGACAGCGTTGCCCGAAGCATTGACCTGGAGATTCGCCCCGCCAAGTGTGCCGAGATTGGGATCGAGCTTGGCCGCGCCGCCCTGGATGTTGAATGTGTTATTCCCTGAGCCGGCATTCAACGAGAGCTGGGTCAGGGCCGTGGCGACAAGCCCGGAGGAATTGATGGTGATCGAATCATCCCCGCCCAGGCCATCATTTTTTGACAGATCCAAAATGAGCGAGGGGATCGAGAAAATCGTGAGTGATTCGAACCCCACGCCGCCGCTGGTCCCGGAAATACGGTTTCGCCCGGCGGCCGGCGAGTCGATGGTGAGCGAATCCGGGCCGTTGGGGGTCACCAGGGTCATCGAGGCAAGGTTGGAAGCGATCAGCGGTTCCAGGCCGTTGAAAAGGATCGTCTGGCCGCCCACGTTCACCGCGCCATCGCCGGAATTGACGGTGCTGGGCGTGTAGACGGCATTTTCAGTTCCGGTGCCGATGATCTGCATCGAATCGCCGGGGCCGGTGAAGTTGGGGCCGCCGTTGAAGATGATTTTGGAGCCAAATGGGCCGCGGACAATCGCGGTGTCGCTGCCAGCGCCGCCGAAAATGGTGAGGGCTTTGCCGGGGATTGTGGAGACGATGTTGTAAGTGTTGCCGGCGTTGCCGCCGACGAGGCTAAGGGAGCTGATGTCGGCCGGATCAAACAGAATCGAGCCTGCGGCGATGCCGGTCACGCCGGTGCTGGAGATGGTGATGTTGCGAGCAGTAGTATCGCCCGAGGCGTCGATGCTGATGCTGCTTTGGCCGGCGGTGTTGGCGAGGGTGAGAGGCTTGGTCAGGCCCGAGGATGCGCCGCCGTTGAAGAAGTTGATGATTTTTGCCCCGCCCGCGCCGTTGATGGTGGTGTCGAGGGCGGAAGATCCGAAGATATTCGCCACATCGTCGGCAGCGCCGGTGTTGACCTCGAGCAATCGCGTGCTGCTGCCGACGTAATTGATCACGCCGGGGGCGAGATTCGTGATGGCGCTGGCATTGAACATCCAGTTTGAGGATGCGGCGTCGGCGAAGTCGTCGATAAAAATCGCCGAGCGGTTGTTCACATTGTTCACATAGACCGCTCCGGCGATCGCGGCCACCGAGCCGGCATCGCCGATGTGTACGTTGTCCAGTCCGTTCATCCCGTACACATTAAGCCGGCCGGAAGTGGCGCGGACGAAAACATTATCGACGCCATTGCCGGTGTTCAGCGTGGTAATCAGCGGAGAGGTGGTTGCGCCGGCATTGAGGACGGTGTAGGTGTTGCCCCTGGCGCCGCCGTTGACGTTGAGCGCCGCCAGGTCGGCTGGATTGTAAGTGATGACCGACGTTCCAAGCCCAAAGAGCGTGGTGGAACTGAGGGTGACGCTGCGCGCGACCGAGGCCGCCGTGTCATCGATGGTGACGGCGTCGCCGGCGATGGTGTCGGCGAGGGTGATGTTGCTGGCGATATTGTCGAGGTTGGTCCCGCCGATGTTGATGATGTCAGCGCCGTCGCCGGAATCGATGGTCAGGGGCATGGAGGCGAAGAGTCCGGTGATGTTAATGGTGTCGATTGCGGCGCCGGAGGCGACATTTATTGCCGTCACCGCTGCGGCCGGAAAGTTGACCGTGAAAGGAACCAGATCGCCGCCGCCAAGAAAATCGCTGGAAACGTCGATGGTGACGGTTATGTTGCTGCCGCTTTTGGCGAGAGTGATGACGTCCGCACTCGTGGCATCGCCGCCGCGAACAGATAGCTGCGTGCCGGTGAGGAATGCATAATCGGTGGCGGCCAGCAGCAGGCGCGATTCGAGTGAGTCGAATGTGGGCGAATCGAACGCGGGCGGGCGGACTGAGCCTTTTTTTTGCTGGAATTTACGGCGACGCGCAGGTGTAAGTCTCAAAGGTGATCCCTCCGTACTGACGGGATTTTTTTTTGCTCAGATGCCGGACATCCAGGCGGCACTTTTCGATGCTACAGCGCTCGGTCGGCCGTTCAAGCTGATTTTATTGAATTAAAAAAATAGTTGAGCCTGGTTGGCTGGATTACAGTCGGTCGGCTGGTCGCTTTATGCGCGTCGGAACATGGTCTGAATGTATTGAGTTGAACGTTATGCGGAAAACGCGCGGTCAATGAGAAAGAAGTCGTCGGAGTCGATGCGACCGCTGTAGTTGAAATCGCCAAAGAAATAGCTGGCCTCCGCCGGAGGATCGGCCCAGGCGGCGTCGAGACGGGCGTAATCGTCGGAGTCGATGTCGTTGTCGAAGTCGGTGTCGCCGTTACGCACCAGCTTGATCAAAACATCGTTGTTCGTCGCCAACGGATCCAATTGCCACGACCCAATCGCGGCCAGGCCGGTGATGTGCTGCGGATCGGCCGCCGCGCCGGAGCTGAAAATGCCCAAGCCGTTCCACAGGCCGCCGTTTCGCCCGGAGTGGAGAAGCTGATTGATCTGGCTCAACAACGTATCCCGATTCTCGGCGGTGGTGGAGAAAACCAACATCGCATCGGCGCTGGCGACGTCGATGGACTGAATTGCCAGGTTATCGAGGCTGATTTGGCCGCCATTGACGACCAGCGAGTCAAAGCCAGGATCAAAGGTGAGATGGAGAGAATCAGTGGCATCGAGGTCCACGGTAAGCTGGTCATTGCCATCGCCGCCATCAAAGGCCAGAGACGTGATCCGCGATTTGTCGATGCTGAAATCGCCGATTTGCAGCCGCGAGTGGGAAGGATCGAGATCGATCGTGAACAGATCATCGCCGCTGGTGCCGGCAAAGCGGGTGGGGAAGAATCCGAAATTACGCGAGGAGAGGTTGGCGCCCCAAGTGAGGGAGACCGAGTCGATGCCGCTCGCGGGAGTGGTGCGGATGAAGTCAGCGGGGAGCGGGGCGCGCAACGAATAGGTCCCGGCCTCGAGATGAGGGAAGCCGTATAGACCCGCCGAGTCGCCGGCGGCGGTGATGTCGCCGGTGGCGAAGGTCATCGACCAGCTTGCGAGCGATCCCTGGGCTCCGGCGTTGTCGTCGCTGATTTCCAGCCGCCACACGCCGTTGGGATTTTCACCACGCACGCCGCCGATGGGTTGATCGAGAAGACTGCCGCCGGGCGGGAGCGCGACCGCAATTCGCGAGCCCGCGGGGCTGATGAGCGTGGCGTGAAGCTCGCCGATATTCGGATGCAATAAATTGAGCGAAAGCTTGACGCCATCGATCAGGCCGGTGAGGCCGGAGATTTTCAAAGGCGCGGAGATCAGGCCGGCTGCGCTGAAGGCTTGAACGGCATTGGAACTGCGCGTCGTGGTTGCCAGATCGACCGCCCAGTTGTTGTTGGAATCCAGAAATGCCGTCTGCGCCGCAACGCCATCCTCGCCGGCATCGAACACGCCATCGCCGTTGCGATCGATAAAGAAATTCCCGGAGATCGATCCGGCCGGCAGGACCGATCGGATGGCCGCGTCAGCCTGGATCAGTCCATAGCCCGTGCGAAAATCCAGGCCGGTGTCGAAGCCGCCGGTCGCGGGTTCATCCATGTCCAGCGCCGTGTTTTCCATCGCCGCCGCGACCTGTGCCGGCGAGAGACTGGGATTCGCCTGGAGGAGCAGCGCCGCGACGGCCGCCGCATGCGGCGCGGCGGCGGAGGTGCCGAAAAAGTTGGGGAAGCTGTCGGCATCCACGCCGGAATCCTGGCCGAAGAATGTGGTGTTGCCGCCGTCGGGTGCGGTGAATTTCGGCTGCTGCCGCGTGATGGCGGTGATCGCGCTGCCCGAGCTGTTAAAAAGAATCGGCGTGCCGCCGGAGCTGGAATAGGATTCGACGTTGGCCGGATCAAAACCAAAGGCGGGTGTTTGATAAAAAGGCGCTGCCGCGACGGCCTGCGCGCCGGCGGCATTGCTGTGGCCGAAAATCGTCGGGGTTTGCGACTGTGCGAATTCGCTGAAAGTCACCGAGCCGTAGAAAACATATTTGACCAGCGTAGGAGCAACGCCGCCCGCGCGGACGATCAGCAAATTGTAATCGTGGCTGCTGCCGAAGGGATTGGTGAACTGAACGACTTCCACCGCATCACCGCCGACATTGTTGTCGGTGCCGCCGGCAACGATGCGGTTGCTGGCCGCATCGAGCACGAAAATATCCATGTCGCTGCGCGAGCCCAGCCCGCCGCTGATGGAAAAGAACGGCTGGTCCCACTGGAACGTGAGGGTGACCCGCTCGCCCGCGGCCACCGAGAACGCCTGCTTGTCATCCACGCCGGGACCGGGATCAAAATCGTGCGAGGTGCCCCCGCCGAAGCGCGGCGCGCCGGGATTGCTGCCGAATGCATTCTTGTTGTAGGTGGTGGCCGGCGTGTAATTGTCGGACCAGGCATCATGACCTTCATTCCCGGCGGCGGAGAAATAAACCGCGCCGGCGGCGACGACATCATCAATCGCCTGCGAAATCGGGCCATCCTGGAACATCGGCTCGGCAAAATATTGCACATCATCGACGATGACCTTCGCGCCGGCGTTGGCCAGGGCGCGGATGTTATTGGCG
>JBGPEF010000183.1:0-9267 GCA_041482675.1 Tepidisphaeraceae bacterium
CAATCTGTACATCTCCGACTCCTCCGGCACCTCCGCTCCGACCAAGCAGCAACTGGCCGAGAAGCCGCACCGCATTGTCAAGCTCATCGACACCGACGGCGATGGCAAGTTCGACAAGCAAACCATCTATGCCGACAAAATGATGTTCCCCGAAGGGACCATGTGGCTCAACGGCTCGCTCTACGTCAGCGCGCCTCCCAGCATCTGGAAACTCACCGACACCAACAACGACGGCATCGCCGACCAGCGCATCGAGTGGTTCCAGGGCAAAACCCTCACCGGCTGTGCCAATGATCTGCACGGCCCCTATCTCGGCCCCGACGGCTGGATCTACTGGTGCAAAGGGGCGTTCGCCGAACAGACCTACACGCTTCCTGGCGATCGCCAATTCAAAACCAAGGCCGCCCACATCTTTCGCGCCCGCCCCGACGGCTCACGCATCGAGCCGGTCATGACCGGCGGCATGGACAATCCGGTCGATTGCGTATTCACCTCCACCGGCGAGCGCATCTTCACCACCACCTTCTTCCAGCACCCCGGCGGCGGGCAGCGGGATGGCCTGATCCACGCCATCTACGGCGGCGTCTACGGCAAAGTCCACGCCGTCCTCGACAACCACCCGCGCACCAGCCCCGACGTCATGCCCGTCCTCACTCATCTCGGCCCCGCCGCGCCGGCGGGACTGACGCGATATGACTCGGAGGTTTTCGGCCCGGAATATCGGGATAATCTTTTCTCGGCCTGCTTCAACCTCCGCAAAATCGTCCGCCACATTCTCACCCCCGCCGGCGCAACCTTCACCAGCAAGGATGAAGAGTTCCTCACCTGCGACAGTCTCGATTTTCATCCCACCGATGTGCTCGAAGATGCCGATGGCAGCCTCATCGTCATTGACACCGGCGGCTGGTACAAACTCTGTTGCCCCACATCTCAGCTCCACAAGCCCGACCTGCTCGGCGCGGTTTATCGCATCCGCAAAACCAACGCGCCAAAAGTGAACGATCCCCGCGGCCTGGCCATCGCCTGGGACAAAATTCCCAACGATGAGCTGGCCAAACTGCTGGATGATCCGCGTCCCGCCGTGCGCCGCCGGGCTATGGAGACGCTCCCCGAAAGCCGCGAAGACGGCATCAATTCCGCCCGCCGCGTTGCCTACAACTCCGAATCTCCCCGCTCACGAATCAACGCCATCTGGGCCGAATCTCACTGCACCGATGGCAACTCCGTCCGCATGGCCGTTCGCGCTCTCAAAGATCCGGATGCCAATGTTCGCCACGCCGCCATTCACTCCATCAGTGTCTGGCGCGACACCGCCGCCGTACCCGAGCTGATCAAACTTCTCGCCGATCCATCCCTGCAAGTCCGCCGCGCTACCGCCGAAGCCCTCGGCCGGCTCGGCGATGCTGCTGCGATCCCCGCGATCCTCGGCGCGCTCAAAGAAAAAGAATCCGCCGAGCGCGCCCTGGAGCATTCCCTCATTTTCGCCCTCATCGAGCTGGCCAGGCCCAAAGAAACCTCGGCCGGCCTGACGAGCGACAACATCCGCGTCAAAAAAGCCGCGTTGATTGCTCTCGACCAGATGCCCGGCGAGGGCAACCTCAAGCCCGACTCGATCGTCGAAGCCCTCAGCTCTTCGGAGCCGATTCTTCGCGACACCGCCGCCTGGATTGCCGGCCGACATCCGGAATGGGGCGCTTCGCTGGCCGCTTCATTTGAAAAACAGATGCGCACGCCCCAGGAATCGGCCGACGATCGCGCCCGGCTCCGCGAGCAACTGGCCAAATTGGCCAAATCCCCCGACATCCAAAATCTCCTCGCCTCCCGCGCCCATGATGAATCCGCCACCACCGGCGAGCGCATCCTCGCTCTCGATGCCATGCGCGAATCGGGCCTGAAGGACACTCCCCAACCCTGGCTCCACACTCTCACCTCCATCCTCAAATCCACCGACCCAACGCTCATCCCCG
This sequence comes from Tepidisphaeraceae bacterium, assembly GCA_041482675.1. Classification (GTDB taxonomy): domain Bacteria; phylum Planctomycetota; class Phycisphaerae; order Tepidisphaerales; family Tepidisphaeraceae; genus JBGPEF01. Next base: position 1,968 of record JBGPEF010000183.1, read on the forward strand.
CCGCCGTTTCCACCACCCGCATTCTGCCACTCAAGAAAGAATCGGCCGCCGCTCTCGCCCCGATTCTCGCCGCCGTTGCTGCTCGTGCTGATCTTCCCCGCGGAACCCGCCTCAGTGCCATCGCCGCCCTGCCCGCCAATTCCACCGAGCTTGGGCCCGACGTCTTCAACTTCCTCCTCTCACAATTCTCGCCCACCCAACCCGTCAGCACGCGCCTCCTCGCGGCCGACGCGCTGCTCCGCGCCAAGCTCACCGCCGATCAATTGAAGGAACTCTTCAACCCCATCAAATCCGCCGGCCCCCTCGAGCTCGACCGAATCCTGGCCGCCTTCGAAAAATCCACCGACGCCGCCATCGGCTCCGCCCTCCTCGCCGCTTTGAAAGATGCCAAAGCGCTCAAATCCCTCGCCCCCGATTCCATCCGCCGCCATCTGGCCAAATATCCCGACGAAGTGAAAAAACAATCCGAAGAATTAATCGCCACCCTCAACCCCGACTCAACAAAACAAAAAGCCCATCTCGAAGAGCTATTGACCTCGCTGCCAACCGGCGAAATCCGCCGCGGCCAGCTCCTTTTCACCAGCGAAAAGGCCGCCTGCTACACCTGCCACGCCATCGGCTACATGGGCGGCACCGTCGGCCCCGACCTCACCCGCATCGGGGCCATCCGCCAGGAGCGCGACCTCCTCGAAAGCATCCTCTACCCCAGCGCCAGCTTCACCCAAAGCTACGCCCCCGTCATCGTCGATACCACCGACAACGACCGCCAGGTCGGCATTCTCAAAAAGGATGACCCCGAAGAAATCCTCCTGCTCACCGGCCCCAACACCGAGCTCCGAATCCCCCGCTCCAAAATAAAAGGAATCCGCCCCAGCCCCCTCTCCCTGATGCCCGAAGGCCTCGAGCAGCTCATCACCAAACAAGACCTGGCCGACCTGCTGGCGTTTCTCAAGGCCTGCAAGTGAGAGTGCTTCTAATTCATTAGAAATGGTATTGACCCGCCCCTTCGCGTTGGGTAGCTTTTAATTAATTAGAAGGACGATCCATGCCCCGCCCCACCTCCCCCCATCCCACGCCCCTCGAGCTGGAAATCCTCAAAATCCTCTGGCGCGACGGCCGCTCTCCCGTGCGCCACGTCCGCCAATCCCTCGCCAACACCGGCCGCGACCTGGCCCATACCTCGGTCACCACCATCATGACCATCATGATCCGCAAAGGATACCTTCGCCGAACCAACCAGGATGGCGCCCACCTCTACACACCGATGCTCAAAGAGCGCTCCACCCTCCGCCGCATGCTCCAGGACCTGGTCGATCGAGCTTTTGGCGGCTCGGCTTCCAGCGTAATGGCCCATCTACTCCAGACCAGCGATCTGACGCCCCACGACCTCAAGCAGCTGCGCGATCTGGTCGCCCGCAAGTCCCGCGAGAAATCAAAGGAGAACGATGCAACTCGCCACCCTCCTCACCCCTGATTTCTCCTTCCGCCTGCTGCTTACGCTCGCTCATTTCTTCTGGCAGGGCACGGCCATCGCGATCGTTCTCTATTTCATCTGCCCCGCCCTCCGCCGCGCCTCGGCACGATTCCTCTTCCGTATCCTCACGTTATCGATGCTGCTGATGGCCGCCGCTCCGATCGTCACCTTTCTTCGCCTGGCCGCGGACGATGCACCATCTTTCACCGCAACACCCACATCCCGCGTGCCACCAGCTCAATCAATTCACTCCTCCAACAACCTCCAAGACACCGCTTCGCCAGCACCACTCCCCCTGATAACGCCCATCCAATTGGACCCGTCGCTTGCAACTTCTCCATTCTTGTCCCCTATCTCTTGGCGCGATCGCCTCCGCGATCTGTCCCGACCCCTCGTGATCGTCTATCTCTGTGGCGTCATCCTCATGCTCGGCCGCATTCTTGTAGGTCTCCACGCCAGCCAGCGTCTTTGTCGCGATTCTCAGCCCGTCGAGCCGCAAATCCTCGCTGCCCTGGCGCGGCAGATGAAGGCACTGCGCCTCAGGCTTGCCCCCGCCCTCGCCTACTGCACAAAAATCACCACGCCAGTAGTGGTTGGCCTCATCCGCCCCACAATCCTCCTGCCTCTCTCTTTGAGCTCAGAGCTTTCTCCCATTCAGATCGAATCCATCCTCGCCCACGAGCTGGCCCACATCCGCCGGCTCGATCCCGCACTGATCATCTTGCAGCGCCTCATCGAGGCCGCCCTTTTCTTCCATCCCGCCGTCTGGCTCATCTCGCGTCAGCTCGATCTTCAGCGCGAGCGCGCCTGCGATGAGCTGGTCGTAAAATCCGGCCACAATCATCTCGAATATGCCTCCGCCCTCCTTCGACTGGCCGAGCGCGCCATCTGCAATTCCACCTCCTCCACCCAGTTGGCGGCCGCCGCCAATCCCTCACAACTTCGCTCGCGCATCCTCGCGCTTCTGGGCCAGTCTCCCCGCTACACTCCACGTCTCACCCTCCGCGCCTGCCTCATGGTCGTTGCGGCGACGATTGCCTTCTGCCTCCTCCTTCCGCGCCTGGGCGCGCAATCCCAGCCGGCTGTCCCAGCCACCGCGCCCGCGCTGCTGACCAAAGAGCAGTTGCTCCAGCGAGTCACTGACCTCCGCTCACGCGTCAGGGATCTCTCCGTGAGCACGACCGACGTCGTCACCAAAGGCCCGCCCAACGTCGTCCAGCAATCCCGCCGAACCATCGTCCTCAAGCGCGACATGATGTACATCGATGAGGTCTACGGCATCGGCCAAAACGGCCCCTTCCACCGCCAGCGCTCCTTCGACGGCCGGCAGACTACCCAGTCCGGCGGGCCCGACGGCGAGGCGATGATCTCCAAAGGCCGCAGCCGCCAGCTCGACACTCAGGCCATCGGCTTCTTCACCGTCAATCTCCTCAACCCTCCCGGAAGCGGAATCAACCGCAGCCTCCTGGGCGCACTCCAGCACGTTCCATACACGATCCGCAAGGACATCGAGCTCATCGACGGCCACCCCTGCCAGGTCCTCGAATTCACCGAGCCATTTGGCGAGAAACTCAACGTCTGGCTCGACCTCGACCGCGGCCTGCTCCCTCTCCGCCATCGTCAGTTCCGGCCCGATGGCAAACTCTGGTTCGAGAGCAACATCGAGACCGCTGTGGAAGTCGACAAAGGCCTCTGGTTCGCCACCCGCGCCAAAACCACAACCTTCCCCGTTTTCAAAGACCTGCCCGAGTTGGGAACTGGCATGGAGCAGGTCATCATCGTCGATGGCGGCCCAAACGGCCCGCTCCTCCAGGTCAATCAGGACCCCGATGACTCGATCTTCGATCTGGCCTCCCATCTCCCCTTCGGAACCAAGGTCTTCAACATCGACGACAGAAAAGAATGGCGCGTCGTCGGCTTCTCAAAAGATAAAAAGCCCGCCACGAGGACCACCGCTCCCACCCAGGGCCCAGCTACACCCCTCACCGTCGCCCCCGTCATCACCCCCGATCGCAAAGTTGAATTCGACCTCAAACCCTGGGGCGAGGCCGTTCAAGGCGTGCAGATGCGCTTCCGCCTCGCCAAAGAAAATGGCGCTGGGCACCCCTACATCGACATCAAAAACTCCAGCCAGCAGAATCTCAAATACGACTTCGGCCGCCCGCGCCTCGAATTCGATCAGAAATGGTACATCCGGGAAAACAAGCAGGAGCAATTGATCGATCTCTATGCCGGCCGCACTTATCAGGCCGTCGGCCCAATCTCCCTCGACATTAAATGGATCGCCGAGCAGGACCGCCAGCCCCTTCGCAAAGCTCCCGGCCAGCACACCATCCGCGTCAAGTTCATCGCGCAGCCCCCCGATGGCAAAGGCCAACCCATCGAAATAATCACCGCCCCCCTGACCATCGACTTCGACGCTCGTGGCCTTGCAACCACCCAACCCACGCAATAACGACCCGTATCAAGAGAAATCGTGTGCCGCGAATAGCTGCGCTTACAATCCCCACCCCCTCCTAAACTCCGGCTTCATCATCGCATTCGCCTCGTCATTTTTCTTAAACGGCCCCCCATCCCACTTCAGCTCCTGCCCCAGCAGTCTCGTCGCGATCACGCCGAGCAGCGCGATCTCCGTCAGCGGCCCGCCATAGTTGAAATTCGACCCGGCCTGCTTCCCCTCGCGAATGGCCGAAATCCAATCCTGTTGGTGCCCCTTTAATCTCGGCAGCCGCTTGGTGGGCTGCTTGTAGGCCACCATTTTCTTCTCCGGAAATATCCGCACGCCGGTAGCCCCGTGCGAGCCATACATGATCCCGCCCTTGGTCCCCAAAACGATCGCCCCCGCCTCCGGCAATTTCCGCTCCGGCTCCAGCTCGGCCGGCCGCGGCAGCGATTCCACACCATCATGCCACACCAGCTTCAGCGGCCCGCGCGTGCCCCGCTGCGCAAACTGATAGGTGATCACCGACCCCATGGGAAACGTCTCCCCATGTTTTTTCGGATCGTAATCCTTTGCCTCCGCCCTGATCGTCGAGGGCGCACCCAAATCCAGCGCCCAGAACACCGGATCGAGCACGTGACACGTCCAATCGCCAATCGTCCCCGTCCCAAACGGCATCCATCCCCGCCAGTTGCCCGGCAGATACATCGGGTGATAGGCCCGATAGTGCGCCGGCCCCACCCACAAGTCCCAGTCCAGCCCCGCCGGCACCGCGGGCTTCTCTTTCAGCTTCGCCAGCTCGCCGATCTTGGAATGATTGGCATTGCACCCCGCGTGAATGGTGTGAACCTCGCCGATCGCCCCATCCCAGATCCATTCACAAAAAACCCGGATGGATTCGAATGAATGCCCCTGGTTCCCCAGTTGCGTCACCACATTCTTGGCCGCCGCCGCCCGCATCATTTCGCGCACCTCGAAGATCGAGTGCGCCATCGGCTTCTCGCAATACACGTGCTTCCCCGCCCAGATCGCCGCCAGCGCCGCGGCCGCGTGCGTGTGGTCCGGCGTCGCCACCACCACCGCGTCAAAATCCTGCTGATGGTCATCGATCAACTTGCGAAAATCCTTGTAGCGCTTGGCCTCCGGAAATTTCTTGAAGCTCTCATCCCCCCTCCGCTCATCCACATCGCAGAGGGCGACGATTTTCACATCCTTTTCGCCCGCGATGGCTGCAAGGTCCCCCGCCCCCTGTCCCCCCACGCCAATCCCGGCCACACGAATGATCTCGCTGGGCGGCACCTGCCCCAGCCCCAGCACGTGCCGCGGCACAATCGAAATCCCCGCCAGCGCCGCGGCCGTTCCACCGATCATCTGTCGTCGCGAAATCTTCCTGGTCATTACAACACCTCTGTACGCACCGTCCCCCCGGATTACTTATCGGCTGTCTGGAGTGTTGTGCAGTAGGTCAGGCCAGTCGGCGTGCCAGGGTTGCTCGCCGGATCGGCCGTGCCCGTCGGTCCGGCTCCGCCGGACATGCCAGTCGCTTACCTGATCTCCACTATTCTCACCCCACCTGCCGGAACTTCCACGCTCACCAGCGAGCGCACTCCATCCTGTTTAACCTGGATATCTGATCCCGCAATCCACTCACGCGCTTTTTTGATCGGCAATGCCGTCGAAATCGTCACCGACTGCCGCTCTCCATGCTCCGTCGGCAAAATCCCATGCTGCGGCTTGATCACCCCGCGATTGTTAAAGAGGGCCACCGCCCAGCCGCCGTCATCGAGCTTGTTCAAGGCCCACTCCACCTCGCCGCTCACCTTCACCGGCGTCAATCCCTCCACCAGTTGCTGCATTAGCAATCCCAGCATCGGCGCCGGACGCTGATCGATGCCCAATCCCAGCGGCACCGAAACCCAAACAATCTGCCCCTCCCCACGCTTTGAAGCCGTCACCAGCGCATCATCCCCCACCTTCGCCAACACCCGCGCGCCGCCACCATCAATCGGCCGATACCGAAACACATTCGCCCCCACCTTCTTTCCATCCCACTCAAACTCATCAGCCTCTTTCACGTCGCCCGTCCCCGGCAATGTCAGGCCGCCAACTCCGCGACCTAGCATCTGTTCTGCGCAAACGACCAAAATCCCTCCACGCTCCACATACTGCGCCAGCGCCTTTCCCCATTCCTCCGACAACGTCACCTCTCCCGCCAAAATCACCACCGGATACGCCGCCAAAATCCCCGTCTTTTCCTTCGCCGTCACGATCACATCAAAAATATCGCCGAAAATCCCCGCCACATACGTCTGCCTGATCCCCGAAGCATGTTCATTCTGCGTCTCGGCCGCCGGATAATGCGCCACATCCATCCACCCCCGAATACCCGCCTCGTGCGCGCCCGGCGTCAGCACGGCCGGATTATTCTGCGGGTCCATCCCAAACGCACCCGGCGAAAATCGCTCCTGCGACCACCCATGCGCCTCATCCAGCAAAAACGCCACCGGCGTGTACTGCACTCCGCGCGGATGCTTCCCCGCCAGATTCAAAACCGTCTCCGCCACCTTCCCCTTGGGCGACAACTGCACCGGAAAATTATCCCCGGCCGCGATTCCGCCGGGTTTCCAGAACATGTCGATCCCCTGCTCGTTATAAAACGCATCGACGCCGGCCATGTGCCACAGCAGATAATCCTTGAGCAGCCAAGTTACTCCCGCCCCCGCCCAGGCATCGTAGCTGTTGTCCAAAATGTATTTCGCATTCGCCGGATAGATAAAATTCTGCCGCGAGAACATCGTGGCCGAATCGCCGAGATTGGCCGACTGATAATCGACAAATTTCCCGCCAAACTGTCGCGCCGCCCCGCGCAAAAACGCCAACCGCCGCGCCAACGTCGGCGAATTTCCCGTATTTTCATGCCCAATCTGCTTCGCCCCCCACGCCATGATCGCGTGGCAAAACGCCTCGTTGTTGGCCGACAGACAGGAGATCAGCGGCCCCCACGCCTCCTCTTCCGACACCTTCTGCCCGTAGTAATCACTGAATTTCTTCACCACCGACGCCGTATAAACTTCCTTCCACGCCGCCAGAATATCCCCACGCGTCTTGGCCGCCCCGACGCGCTTATACAAAACATCCGTGTCGTAAGATGCATGCGCAACACTCTCCCCCGCGATATATCCCACAAATCGCTCCCGATACTTCTTCAAATTCTCATACACTTTCCTCTTCTGCTCATCTGTCGTCCCCTTGGGCCACGATGGATCCGAATAATTCACCATCAGCGAAAACCGCTTCTGCGGATTTTTCTCCAGCCACGCCAGAAACGCCGACCCATCTTCAAAAACTTTCGGATAATTCGAAATCCCCCACGACGGCCCCGACAG
>JBGPEF010000184.1:0-9221 GCA_041482675.1 Tepidisphaeraceae bacterium
GCAGTTCGGCGTGCTCCTGGATGCGTGGTTCGGGAATATGTCGCGGGTGTTGGAGCCAGGCCGGGGTTTCTATATCTGGGGTGGGTATGCCAACGTCGGGAACTACCCACCGTTTCTGAAGAAGCACGAGCTGTATTTCTCCCAGGCCGTTATCTGGGTGAAAGAGCACCCCGTGCTGACGCGGAAGGACTTCATGGGAAATCATGAGTGGAGTTTTTATGGCTGGAAGGAAGGCGCCGCGCATAAGTTTTACGGGCCGAACAACGTCACGGATGTGTGGTCGGTGAAGAAAATTCCATCGCAGCAAACCCAGCATTTAACTCAAAAGCCGGTGGAGCTGGCGGTGCGGGCGATGCAGTACTCGTCACTGGCGGGGGAAAACGTGCTGGATCTGTTCGGAGGGTCGGGAAGCACGCTCATTGGCGCGGAGCAGACGGGGAGGAAGGCGTATCTGATGGAGCTGGACCCGCTGTACTGCGACGTCATATGCGATCGTTTTCAGCGCTTTACCGGCAAGCCGGGAGTGCTTGAGCGGACAGGGGCGTCGCCGATCCCGATGAAGTCACGGGAGGAAGCGATGAGGTGAGATAGTATCAAACCCAGACGCCCGGGGGTCTCCGGCTTTCAACTACGGTGAAATCGGCTGCTTGAACGGCTGGGTGGAGTGCCGGAGCATATTATCGAGCGGCGCTAAATGCTCCCTCCTTAGCCATAAGCCCCGGCGAAGACTCGGGATAGCCTCCAACATCGACTGTTGTGTCGGACGATCTATGGCAATAAATGAGGACTTTTTATTTACAAACGTGATTGATCTCCCAAATTTGCGTTATATATATTGGATAGCCCGTCGCAGTTACCGTCCGTGGTCCAAAAAGACTCCATCGGCAGGTCCAATTTGCGGTAGCCGTCTGAAACATATCGATTTCGAAAGGGTCTAAAATTGGAGGTCCTCATGCGCCATCGCTTGTGCTGGTGTTTCCTCTTTTACGCTGCCTTCGCGGCCGGGGGTTGTTGCAATCCTGGGCCATTGGGTTCACAGCCAGTAACGCTACGTGGCCAAGAGACATCAATGTGGTGTTGGGCAGCGAGTGGTGAAATGTGTATGGAGTTTTTGGGTACCTCGGTCCAGCAGTGTGACGAAGCGAACAAACGCTTCGGACATACCGATTGCTGTACCAGCCCCACTCCAACTCACTGCGTACTGGGCGGGTGGCCGGAATTCGACAAATACGGCTTCGATTTTCAGACCACCGCTTGGGGCACACCTCTGACATGGGACCAACTAAAGGACCAGATCTACTGCAAGAAGAAACCTTTCTGCTTTTCCTGGGGCTGGACCGGTGGCGGAGGTCATATGATGGTGGCGATCGGTTACACGACGATCGGCGGAGTAAACATGGTGGCCGTCAACAATCCCTGGCCGCCGACGGGCGGGGTCTTTGAATGGATCACTTATGATCGATTTGTGAGTGATTGGGATCACGAGCATTGGATTGACTATTACAACATCACCAAACGATGAAAGGCGGATGCGCCATGCGTAGCATTGCTACATCTTTAGTTTTCGCGGTACTGTTTGTGATGGGTTGTACTAACACATCACACGGACCCAGTGCTGCCCCGAAGGATGTGAATTCACCGCCGCAGAACCTGAAAGTGGAAACTCAGCCCGTTAACATGAAAGATGCACTTGCGCAATCCAAGCAGGCCGCAACGGAGGGGTTAGCGACGCTGCAGGGTCTAGCCACTCAGGAAAAGGCCGCGGGCTCGGGTTTCATCACAGCTGAAGAGGCCAAGTCAGCGACTCTCGGACAACCCTTGGCCGTATTGCTTGTCCGCCTCGATCAATTGGCGAGATACAAGCCTGAGGAGGATCCAGCCCCTCTCCTTCAGTCAACTTCACCAAAAGTGATTTACCCAGTGCTGGTTGGAGAGCGTGTGCGATCTGCGGTGACGGTAACCCGAAAAGGCGACAGATGGAGCGCTACGGGTTTCGGTGCTGACCCTCTGGTGGCGTTGGCACGACAAGCGGAAGGTGGTGCTGGAGGCGTGGGCGAGAAATATTTGGTGACTGTACCAGCGCTGGGCGTTGCCTTTTCGGCCACTGGCATCGGTCGTGAGGCACAGCTTGTGCCGCTGATTGATTACCCCGAGTATGGATTAAAGAAGGGGCAAGTTCTTCCTGCAAGTCGCGCATTCGCTCAGCTAGTGGAGCCGGCTAAACGTCACGACGGGCAGCCGTCTTAATGCTCTGCGCGGTACATGACTACCGCCACGAGTAATTGCTCCGCAGTCGTCCGTAATCTTCATGTCGAGGAGGCTTTATGCCCGTGGGAGACTTCTCCCTGAAGCTTGGCAGGGGTGCGGAGTCCGTTAGACCGAAACGCACCGTTGTCCGGGCGCACAAACTACCTGTCCCTTTGTTGCGCCAGACCTTCTCAGCATTCAGAGCGAGCCGTGGTGCCTCCGAGCTGATCGCGCAGATTCCCAGCTTAGGTGAGCTGTCACGCTGGAACGAGGTGGCGAGCTTCCGGGTATGCGGTAAGTCCGGGACAGCGCTGTATCTGGATCTGTGGGACTGCGATCACTTCGATGGCTTCACGGATATACCGCGCTCGGCAAAGGATTGCCGTGCATGGTTTTCGGAAAAGGGTTTCTCCACGTGGGGCTCAGCTGAGACCGCAACCGGCCGCGTGAATTGTTTCTTCCGCGCGCCGAGTACCGGTACCTACCAGTGCAACGCGCAATTGGAGAGCTATCCATCCTCAAGCGGTTCCCGTGTCGAGTGCCTGATCGATAACTTCTCGTTTGGATCCCTGCCTTTCACGGGACTAATCAACCAGCCGCATGTCAGCAACTTAACGGCCGGGTATCACCATTTTCGGATCAGGCAACAATCCGGCGGATTCTTTTTCCACAATCTCACCGTGTACCGTGTGGTTTGAAATTTCTAAAATTGGAGAAGGAAATGTCGCTTCAAATAACCATCGACATCTTCAGCGGCCGTCCAAATCCGGTAATTGAAATCGACGGCAGAGAAGCGCGGGACTTTTTGGCGCGTGTTAAGCCGACCGAACGACTCGCAAAAAATGATATGGGACCGCCTGAGCATGTGCTGGGCTATCGAGGGCTCGTGGTGGAACAGAAACGGCAATTGAATCGCACCCTGCCACGCCGATTTCGAGTCGCCGCGGGATCGATATATGGTCCGGGTCTTGCGCACGAAATCTCCGATAAGGATCTAGAAGATGACTTCTGCGGAACCAAGGGTCCAGCCCGAAGGCTCCAGGTAGTACGCCGCTTTCCAGAAATCTTACGCCGCGAACTGCGACGGCTTTGCGAACTCCGGGCGAAGTTCGTGCGCCACCGAGTAATCTGGCCGCTTCGTCCAGCGTGTTCCTGCGCGCCCCTCTATGAACCTGCATGGTGGAATGATGCTGGCCAGAAGCAGTGGAACAACAACTGCTACAACTATGCCACCAACTACCGCACAGATACCTTTGCCCAACCTGGCCGAGCGAATGGGGCAATGTACACGGTATTCACTTGCGCTTCTGTGCGTCCTGCCGCAGTTGCCGACGCACTAATTGCATCTGCTACCGCTAATAACAGATGTCCCAAAGAAGGCCATCTCGTTGCATTGGTGATTTGGCCGGGAGTCGATTTCCATTGGTATCGCAAGGGACGTAATGGTTACTGGTCGCATAAGCCAGGCGGAACAGCGGTAACAAACCTGGACAACAGCAGCAACACAATTCCCGATCCTCGAACTGCCGATCGCGGTGGGTACACGGACTTCTGCACGTTTATGATAGTGATGCATGGCCACATCAAAATTAACTGAGCCGGTTAAGTGCACCGCGACGGCGCTGATATTTTCGGGTAGGCGCGACCCGGTATGGAGCGTACCACGAAGAACGGTGCGCATTTTGGAGCAACTTTGGCGGCAACTCGAGGGAAGCAACATTCTCCCGCCCCCACCGCCGCCGCTTGGGTACCGCGGCGCCAAACTGGACTGCAACACCGGGCTTGGCTGGTTCGCTTATAAAGGAGTGGTCACCTCTGCCGGGGAACGCCGCTCCGACCCCAATCGCCGATTTGAGCGACTATTACTCGATTCTGCTCCGAAAGGAATGTTACCCGACATTGTGCGGTTACTAGAATAAGCGATACTTCAGGGGTTCCTTGCCGACGTCGCGGTCTAACCAATTCACGTGACTAGAAGAGAGAAACCCCAGCCGCGATGGCCCGCAAACCATGTAGGCATTAATAGATTCAATGTAGCCAGACAGTACGCAATGCCGATGTCACTCCAAGAGCAGTTCTGCTTTCCCCCGACCGCAGGCTGCTCATAGGCCCTCGGCACGCGCGGGGGCTCTATTCTTTGCCAGACTCGTCAGCATGATGCGCGCGACATCCCCGCGCATCTCTTTCGGGATGTGACCGACGATCAGCCGCTGCACCGCGTCGGGCTGTTCTGCGAACCACTCAACGACCCGCGACAGCATCGCTACGTGGGTCATGCCCGCCTTGTCACAGAATTCATTCAGCCGAGCCTTGGCGCTGGGCAACAGCTCGATGCGCAGGATGATACGTTGCTCCATTAGACACCCTCCAAACAAGAGCCGGCGATCGTGTAGCTGATCGTAGCATGGCCGCGTGCGAGAGTCTGCTTCTTTCTGCCGAAGAATCGCGCGGGCGGTGACGACAGCCGCAGCGTACAGACTCCTGTTGTTGGGAGCGGTGCTCTTGCTCGTCACATTAGAAGGGATCTGTAACTATCGTTTTGGTGAAGTGAGAAACCCCAGCCGCGAGGGCCGGGGTCACGTGCGCATAGGCGAGGTTGTTAGTGTGCTCAGATCTTCCAGACCTTGCTGGGGTGGTACCACCGGTTGGGCTCCTCCACCACGAAGACTTGGCAATCCGTAACCGCCAGAACCGTGCGGATGGTTCCCCAAATCGTTCTGACCTTGTCACCGGGCTTCAGGTTCATATCTACCTTTCATCAAGACGGGTACATGTGACCATCGTGGGGGCAGAACATCAAGCTCAAAACGGGAGAAATCCACAAGAGAGAAACCCCAGCCGCTGTGGCCGGGGTGAGAGAAGTGGGGGGGTGTCAGGACGGCAGCTTCTCAGCCGCCAAGGCATGGAACTCGGTCAGCGCTTCGAGATGCGGGTCCGCTGTTCCAGGATAGCACCGGCGGTGGCGGACATCGACGATCCCGCGATCCTTCATGAACTCCAGCGCCACGTTCACCTGCGTGAAGGGCAGGTTCTCTTTGCTGGAGATGAGCTCCAGCGTCGTGCCTTCGCCCTCGGCCGGCGTCTCGCCGACGGCGTGGGCCACGGTCTCCAGCACCTCCTTGGTGCAGCGGTGGCTGTAGCCGGGGAAGTCGCCGGCCTCCGCCACGGTCCTGACGAGGTACCCATCCTGAACGAAGAACCGAAACTCTCTGTTTCTGGGTCGAACCGACATGACTCCTCCTGCTCAGGCCTTGAGGGTGAACAACCCGCGATCGGTCTTCTTGAACCGGGCCTCGCTCCCCTTGGTGGTGATCTCCCGGAGGATGGCGCTGTAAAGCGTAGCGGCGGGGGTCTTGCCGTCGGTGCTCCACATCCCCTTCGTCAGCATCGCCTCCACCATCGCCTTGCAGTTCATCGGCTTGCCGTTGGTCTTCAGGACCTGGACCGCCGCGTCCAACTGGCTGACCTTCCCGTTTGCCTTGGGTGCTTTGGCCTTGGGCGCTGCCGCCTTCGCCTTGGTGCCCTTGCCCTTCGTCGTGCTCTTCTTGCTCTTGCTCATACGATCTCCTTCTGGTTGGCCGCGTCGTCGTTCCCGTATCCGGCTCAGGACCATCCCAAGGCCGCCGGTAACACCGCCGCAGCACGGGTCGTGTCATTACCTCTGGTCGGCGGATGACATCCACTCAATTCCGCATCGATTCGCAGAAGTCAGGAGAGAGCATCAAAGAGGCTGCGGGAACGGGCCAAGACGGCCCGACGTTGGTCCAGGAGCGATGAAGAGAGCGTGGAACGAGCCAATTCCCGTCCTGCGGCAAGGGAACGCACGTGGGCGAACGTGGTGCCACGGGTGGCCCGCGCTCGCGCGCTCTACATTTCTGTTAACCGACCGGTATTTTAACAAAATAGACATATTTTTGTTGTTACGGACGGGTGACGGTGCCTATAGTTAAGGTGGGTAGGGGGGTCGAAATCCCCCCAACCCTCACGGCCGTAGCCGTGGGGCGTACCCTCCACATCTTTTGCCAGGTTTCGCTATAGCCCCCCCGGGGGGGGTCACTATGGGATTACGGGGACCTCGACCAACTCCTTCGGCCATTCTCAAAGCACGTGGAACCTATCGCGGCGATCGCGCGCGTGGCGAGGTGAAAGGTCCACGAGGAATTCCCCGCTGCCCCGCCGGCCTCGACAAGCTGGCCAAGCAGTGCTGGGGCCAACTGCTCCCCATGCTGCAGTCGATGAGAGTTCTCTCCCGCATCGACCGCAACGGTATCATCCGCTACTGCATTTTCTGGAGCCAGTGGCACCAGGCCCAGCAGTTCGTGGCGAAGAATGGGCTGGTGTACCCAATCAAGGATGGGAACGGGAAGGTGAAGTGCCTGGCGGCGTTCCCGCACGTGGCCATCGTCACCAAACTGGGGCTGCTGCTGACAAAGTTCGAGCAGGAGTTTGGAATGACGCCCAGTGCGCGAACGCGGATCGACTGCAACATGGAGGAGGCGGAATCGGAGACGATCGAAAGCTATCTTCAGGGGAGATCGAGGGAGGAGAAGTACTTTGGGAAGGCAGTTAATGGCCTCAGTGCCACCGACGCCCTGGACATCTTGAGGAAGGGGATGCCCCTGCCCGAACTCAAGATTGCGCCGGACCCACCGCGGACGTAGGAAAGCAATTGATGATGATCAGCGAGCGATGTCAGTGGCCTCGCTCCCGTTTTGCTCTGTCACACGGTCGCTGTAACATTCGGTCAACAGCGACGGGAGACGAATGGGCGCTCGCATCATCGTCAGAATCGAAGTGACGAAGTCTGCCAGAGACGAGATCGATCGTCTCACCCAAAAGCTTGGGATGACTCATCTTTCAATTCATTCGCGGATGGTCGAGTGGCTCAGCGCCCAGCCGGATCAGATCAGGGCGGCGGTTTTGCAGCACTTTCCTGCGAAGGTTAAGGGGGATATCGCGCGGCTCATTTTGAAGAACATGCGAAGCGGTGGCCTACGCGCCTCAGAAGCCGCGCCTTCCCTTTGAGGCACTCGCCGCAATTCGCGCCCGCAGTTACCTATCTTCCAGTTCAACGCCCACCATCTCCGCCAACATGCAAGCTGCGCGATAGGCAGGTTCCACTCCGGAGGACACCGCGGATTTCATTCAGTTTCCTCTGATCTGATTTTTTGAGTGTTACCGGGATGTCCCTTTTCTTGTTCTGGGAATCGGCTACACTGGGACCGAACCCGGTACACTTCGCACCACGAGCGCGAGGGATGGGCCATGTCTGACGTGAAGATCGAATGTCCACATTGCCGTAAATCGTTCAAGCTGAACGAGACGCTGGCAGCGCCACTTGTTGCGGAAACGCGCCGCAAACTCGAGGAGGAGTTTGGGGAGAAGGAAGAGGCTCTGGAGGAGCACCGCAAGGCTTTTGCCGACGAGCTGAAAGCCGCCGACAAAGCCCGCAAGGAGCTCGAGAGGGATCGCGCTGCACTGGCGAAACAAAAGGAAGCGATAGACGAGGAGGTCGCGGAGCAGATCAAGCAGCAGCGGGCCGCTATCGAACGGGAAGTTGCGAAGAAGGCAAAGCAGAAGTTCGACGAGAAGCTTGCGGAGCGCGATGAAGAGAAGGCCGAACTTGAAGAGCAAATCAAAGAGAAGGACGAGAAGTTAACCGAAGCCCGCAAACAAGAGGTCGAGTTCCGCCGCAAGCAGAGAGAGCTCGACGACAAGATAAAAGCCGCCGATGTGGATGTGGAAAAACGTGTTGCTGGAGCGCTCGCCCCCGAGCGCGAAAAGGCGAAGAAAGAAGCTGAGGAACAACAGCGACTCAAGATGGCCGAAAAGGACAAGATTATCGATGACCAGAAGCTCAAACTCGCCGAGGCCCAGCGCAAACTGGAGCAGGGCTCACAGCAATTGCAGGGCGAAGTTCAGGAAATTGACCTTGAAGAAACGCTGAAAGGGAAGTTCCCCCATGACAACATCGAGCCTGTGGCGAAGGGTGTGCATGGCGGTGATGTGCTGCAGAGGGTGAATACTCCGGTCGGACAGGAGTGCGGCGCAATTCTGTGGGAATCCAAACGCACACGAGACTGGAATGATGCCTGGCTGGCAAAGTTGCGGAACGATCAAAGGACAGCGAAGGCCGAGATCGCGATCATTGTCTCGGAAGCGTTGCCAAAGAACGTTTCCACTTTCGCAAGCATCGACGGCGTGTTGGTGGTAGCTCGATCATGCGTCCTTCCAGTTGCCATGCTGATGCGACAGCAATTGATCGAGATCAATGCTGCACGTTTGGCAGGTGAAGGTCAGCAGACCAAGATGGAACTTCTCTATCGATATTTAACTGGGCCAGAGTTTCGACAGCGAGTAGAGGCAATCGTGGAGGTCTTCACGTCTTTGCACCTTGGCCTGGCGAAAGAGCGGAAGGCCATCACTGCACTGTGGGCAACGCGGCAGAAGCAGATCGACGTCGCGATGCAATCAACTGTCGGGATGTGGGGAGAGCTCCAAGGGATTGCTGGGAAAACCTTGAAGGAGATAGAGGGGCTTGATATTGGATTGTTGCAGGAAGGCGAGTCGGGCGGCGACGAGATGGAGTGAGGAACAAACCATGCGCCTGTCATCCGTCCGCATCCAGAACTTTCGGGCTTTCGCCGATCAGACGATTTACTTCAATGACTACACCTGCCTTGTGGGACCAAATGGCGGCGGCAAGTCCACTGTCTTGACGGCCCTGAATGTCTTTTTTCGCGAAGGTAGCCACGCGCAGACGGATCTGACCAAGCTGGAGAAGGAAGACTTTCATCACCGTGACTTTGAGAAACCGGCGGTCATCACGGTAACTTTCGAGGATTTGAGCACCGAGGCGCAGGAAGATCTGAAGGATTACTTCCGGCAAGGCAAACTGGCTGTTTCGGCCGTCGCTACGTGGAACGAAGATGATGGCTTCGCACAGGTGGTCCAGTACGGGCAGCGCCTCGGCA
>JBGPEF010000185.1:0-9220 GCA_041482675.1 Tepidisphaeraceae bacterium
CCTGACGCAGGTTTTGTTTTATCTGGGTGATCTCTCGACGCGGGGCGGGGAGCCGATGATCAACCTGGACATGGCTAAGCACAATATCGATACGCTGTCGGTGCTGGAGGAGAAGACGCGGGGGAATCTGACGGAGGAGGAGAAGAGGCTGCTGGATGCGGCGCTGTATGAGGCGCGGATGAGGTATGTGGCGCTGGCGTCGAGGTATGCGGAATTGCCTTGATCGGCAAATGACGAATGACGAATGACGAATGCCTAAAGAGATCCGAATGACGAAACCAGAAATCCGAATCAAATCCGAATGACGAATGACGAATGATTCGGACCTCGGTACCGGCGATTTCGTCGAGTTTCCTCTGGTGGGGGTTACCCATCTTCGGTTGTATTGCGATTACGCCGTTACAGACTGTGCCGACCGGGCGTCATATGAATCCCCGTGACGAAATACGACAGTCGCTCGAATGACGGGCAGCGCCGGCGCACATGATCCAGCCGGAGGTATTTTGCAACTCGCTGGTTGTGTGTTGTCGGATCATAGATGGGCTTCTTGTTGTGCCTTTGGCTTGCGCGCTGAAGACGTTCCTTGGGATTTCGGATCGCCTCTGGATTTTCCCTTATCGGTGCAGGACGCCAAGATGGGAAAACATTTGAAACAGCCTCGATATCCGCCAAAATCCAAGCCTCAAGCTCTTGAACTGGAATCACTACACAATATGACGTTGCGATTCTAGACGGCGCAATTACTCGCTGCATGATCTCATTATGTTTCTCGCTCGGATCAGCACCGTCAGCATCGTGGCAAACGACAAATCGGTCGCAACCCTGATCGGCAAACGCCCGCAGTTGTCGGCTGCCCTTGTTAAGCAAGTCGCCGCAACCAGAAAAACCACGAGCCAAAATGCTCATGTTGGCCTGATTGGCGAGACCGCGCACCAAGACCTTTAGTGATTGCGCGTCAGAATCCTCTTCCCCAAGGATGCCGTACAAGGCTATTCCTCCTGAAGTGGTTCGATGAAATCATATAGTGGACCTTCATCGTTCATAAATTTCACCGCTGCGTCGCGTTCTTTGGGTGTCAGTGGACGCACAACAGTAAAGCCATCGTGCAGGAACACGATCCGAACGTCGTCTGGTAGGAGCTGGTTGAGGAGGGCGGACGAATGGCTCGACATGAACAATTGCGCGTCTGCGTTCTCGCGCAAGAGCCCAACCACCTTCTTCGTCATTCCTTGGTGCAAGCCATCTTCGGGTTGCTCGATGAGCATGACGGTACTTTTATCAAATAGCATTGAAATGAAGATTCTAATGGCTCTGCGCGTCCCCAAGGACAAATCGTCATATCTAACCCAGACGGGCGCGGCACTTCCCCTACTTGGTATGAACCTAACAAAGTAGTAAGTATCGTCAGGGCTGGCCTGTGCGCCAGGAGGAGGAAGTGTGCGCACATTCACCTTGTCTATCAATCCTAAGCCGTCTTGTCCCAACAATTGCCCCAGAGTATCGAGGTCGCCACTGTTAGTTAATTGCATGTGGACGAGACGCATGAGTACAGAATCGCCACCACTTTTAGTTGATTTGTATGTAGCAAGCCAAGCCGCGTACTCCTGATGCGGGATGACCCGGTCTTCGTCACCAGCCGCAACCGGCTCATCCAATGGATAATAACGCAGTGCGGACAAGAATGAGCGGGCCGGCTCAATTCGCTGCACCACGGGATCGGTCGCTGGCAACAGAGTTGCGACTGCCGGAAGACATGGGGTGAAATCACCAATCGGTAGCGGACGATCCTGTCCCGCAAGCGTTACCACGCCCCCATTGCGATCAACCCCTAGCACCCAAGTATCACCTTCTTTGTAGCTGAGTCGCTCGGTGATGATCGGGGCTATCGTGCCACCGGGTCGTCGCGGCTGCGCGCCAGCAACTTCTCGCACATAGCGATACGCGGTCGAATCATCAGCGATGAATTCTAGCGTTACAGACCCAGGCTGGCGGCCCGGACGAAATTCTCCCGCTCCGGGCGACTCGCTCAATGTGGCCATTCTTGCTGTTGTGGCAATAGCTTGGAAAACGTTGCTCTTCCCCGCGCCGTTTCGTCCCACAAGCGCGACGATCCGGCCAGCATTCTCGATATGCACGTCCCTACAGAGTCTAAAATTCTGGATGCGAATCTGCGTTAGCATCGCTTCATCCGGCAGCACGCACGAGCGACGAAGTTGACCCCAGCGACTATCGACAGGTTGCAGTCTAACCGTGAAGTACTCACCTGTCACTCAGCTTACCGGACGCTCGCGCGGTGTTCTTTTACTTCGAGAGGGCGCAGAAAAGGCGGTTACCCCTCCACCCCCAACCAGAGGAAACTGGATGAAATCACCGGTGTCCTCCGGGGGGGAGAACAATTAAACCGCCCGAAGGTCGTTGCGGAACAGTTGCCAGTTGCCAGTGGTTAGTTGGCAGGAAATACCAAGCGCGTCTCTGCGGCCTCGGCATCCTCTGCGCTCTCAGTGGTTGCATTTCTTCCTCCTCGTTTGCCGTTTGCCAAACCACTTGCGTTTGATTATTGGTAAGTTAACATAGATAAGCACGGTTGGCAGGAGGCGATGGATTGCCTCGGGCTGGTGCATTGGTGTCGGGCGCGTGTGCCCGACCCATCAAAAAGAAGGCACGGACGCCATGGGGTCTGGGCACTCATCACGTCAACTATCGCAACTGTGGCAGTTGCCACTATTGCTGTTCTCCGTCTTCCTCTTTGGTTATGCGGCCTATCTTTTCATCGACCCCAAGCCGGGGCCGTCGGTGGCGCAGAAGATTGAAAGTGCGCGCGGATTTTTGAAGCAGCAGCGGCCGCAGGCGGCGATCGAGCCGCTGGGTGCGCTGTTGGGGCAGAAGCTTCAGCCGCTTCAGGAGGGGGCAGCGCGGGTGTTGATGGCCGAGGCGATCGAGCAATACCAGAAGCAGAAGAAGCTCAGCATCGCGGCCAATCATCATCGGATTATTGAGAATACGAAGATCGGGCTGGGGCTGGGGATTGAGCCGGATGTGCAGATTCACCGGCGGCTGGCCGAGAGCTATGAAGCGCTGGGCCGCAGCGGCGAGGCGATCATTCATTACAAGCAGGCGATGATGCTGGACCCGAAGGGGTCGCTGGCGTGGCAGAGGCACGTCATCGATTTGCAGTTGACGCATGAAGATCTGGAAGGGGCGGCGGCGACGCTGGAGGAATACATCAAGCGCCCGGAACTGGCCAAGACGGAGCAGGCGTGGGCCAAGGGGGAGATGGCGCACGTGATGGTGGAGAAGGGGCTGTTTCGGGAAGCCAGGCAGTTGCTGGGGGATGCGCTGGAACTGGCGGGGGATTCGCCGGATCGGGGACAGTTTTATTACTGGCAGGGATATTCGGCCTGGAAATTGGGGGATTCAAGCAGTGCGGAAAAATATCTGCGGGTGGCGCGGGATGAGTTGAAGGTGCAGCATCCACTGGATGCGGATGCGGCGTGGCTGCTGGGGAGGATCAACCAGGACCGGCGGGAGTGGCCGGTGGCGAATTCGTTTTTTGCGGTGGTGATGCAGACGCATTCGGATTCGCGGGTTGCGCCGCTGGCGAAGATTGGGCGGGGGGTTTGCCGGATTGCCCTGGGCAACGATGAGGCGGGGCTGAGCGATTTGCAGGATGTGGTGAAGATGGTGCGCGAGAAAGACAATGCGCCGCCGAGGATCAAGGAGGAATTGGCGACGGGGTTGATGCAGGCCTCGAGCCTGCTGGCGGCGAACGGGAATCTGGATGGGGCGGTTGAGCTGATGGCATATGAGCAGGAGGTGCAGACCAAGGTTGGGGCGGAGTTTTTTGGGCGGCTGGCCAAACTGTTTGAGCGGCACGCGGACAAACTGGATACGGCGCTTTCCGAAGCCAAACCGGCGGACCGGGCGAAGATGGAGGCGCGGGTTCGCGAGAGCCGGGCCAAGGCGGGGGATGCCTACATTGCATACTCGCGGGTGCTGACGATGAAAGATGACAAGGGGTATGGGCAGGCGCTGTGGAAGGGGATCGAGCTGTATGACGTGGCGGGGGACCTGCCGCGGGCGATCAATGCGCTGGAGACATTTGTCAATGAGCGGCCGGATGATGAGATGACGCCGGATGCGCTGTTGCGGCTGGGGCAGTCGTATCAGGCGGCGGGATTGTTCGACAAGGCGATCGGGGCGTATCGGCACAACCAATTTCGATATCCCAAGAGCCTGGCGGCATCCAAGAGCCTGGTGCCGATGGCGCGGGCGCATATTGCCAAGGGGCCGGATGAGTATGCGAAGGCCGAATCGGTGTTGCGGGCGGTTGTGGAGGACAACAAGCAGGTGACGCCGGATGCGGTGGAGTTTCGCGAGTCCTTGATGGAGCTGGCGTCGTTGTATTACCGCACAGCGCAGTATGAAAAGGCGATTTCGCGGCTGGAGGAGATGACGCAGCGGTATCCGGGGGATGAGCGGATGGGGCAGATGTTCTTCCTGATGGGGGACAGCTACCGGAAGAGCGCAATCCTGCTCGAGACGAAAATCGTGGCGGCCAAACTGCCCACGACGCAGCCGACGACGCGGCCGGCGTTGGCGGTGGATCTGCCGGAGGCGACGGCAGCGCGGACGGAGCGGCTGGAGAAGGCCAGGGAATTGTATGACCGGGCGATTGAGTTTTATCGGCGGGGGCCGGTGAAGGACCTGGACAAGTTGTATCTGAAGCTGGCGTATTTCTACCGGGCGGATTGTGTTTATGACCTGGGCAAATTCCCCGATGCGATCAAGCTCTATGGGGAGGCGGCGTTTGCGTACAAGGATGATCCGTCGGCCGTGGCGGCTTATGTGCAGATCATCAATGCCAACGTGGCGATGGGGAATGTGCAGGAGGCAAAGGCGGCCAATGAGCGGGCCAAGTGGATGTTGCGGAGGATGCCGGGGGATGTGTTCTCGGATCCGAACGGGTATGCCCTGCCGAAGGCCTCCTGGGAGGGATGGTTGAAATGGGCGGGGGATATTGGGATGTGGAAATGAAAGGGTTCAGGGTTCAGGGAAAGGTATGGTGAATACGATGTTCATGGTGGCGCTGGAGGAGCAGGTGGAGTGTTATCGGCGGCTGGAGAAGCTGGCGGGGGCGCAGCATGAGCACGTGGAGCAGGGCTCGATGGAAGGGTTGATCGAAGTGCTGGAGCAGAGGCAGGCGGTGGTGAGTCGGATTATGGAACTCGAGGCGGAGCTTGGCCCGGCGAAACGAGAATGGAAGAAAGGGGTTGAGAAGGGACGAGCGGAGGAGCTGCTGGCGGAGAGCCGGGCGCTCCTGAAACGGATCACCGAGGCGGATCGGGATGATGCCATGGTGTTGCAGCAGAGGAAATTGAACGTGGGACGGCAGATCAAGGCGGCGGCGGCGGCGAAGCAGGTGAATCGGAATTATGCGACGGCGGCGTATGGAGCGAGAGCGGCGAGTTTGGATGATAGAGGATAGATGAGTGTTGCGGAAATTAGTTCGGTGAGTGCCGTCCAGCGGATCGAGGAGCTGGGGAGGATCATCCTCGCGTACAGCGAGGTGACCGACAAGTTGCAGCAGTCGCATGAGAGACTGGAGCAGACGGTGGCGGCGTTGCGGGAGGAATTGGGCGAGAAGAATCGGATGCTGGAACGGAAGAACCGGTTGGCGGCGTTGGGGGAGATGGCGGCCGGCATGGCACATGAAATTCGAAATCCCCTGGGTGGGATTCAGCTTTACGCGTCGATGCTGGGCGGGGATGTGGCGGATCGGCCGCAGTCGTTTGAGTTGGCGCAGAAAATTGGCGGGTGTGTGAGAAGGCTGGAGGGGCTGGTGAGCCGGGTGCTGCACTTTGCGCGGGAGATGAACGTGCAGATCGTCGAGTGCGACCTGGCCGAGGTGGTGGATGATGCGCTGTCGCTGGCGGGGGGGGCGATTGTGGAGAAGTTGATCCGTGTTTCGACGCGGGGGCCCAAATCGATGACGGTTTCGGCCGATCCGCTGATGCTGGGACAGGCTTTGTTGAATTTGATTCTGAACGCGGTGCAGGCGAGTGAGAAGGAAGGGGCGGTGGTGGTGGAGTATGGGGTGGAGACGAGCGAGGGGAGGCAATTCCGGCTGGCGGTGGAGGATTGCGGGCCGGGGATTCGGCCGGAGATCATGGACAGGATTTTTGATCCCTTTTTCACGACCAAGGATGAGGGGACGGGATTGGGACTGGCGATAGTGCACCGGGTTGTGGAGGCGCATGAGGGAGTGATTTCGGCGGGCAATCGGGATGGAGGGGGAGCGAGGTTTGAGATACGGATTTGACTTGCAATTTGCGATTTGCGATTTGCAATTGAAATACAAAAGCAATGGAGTGCGTTTATGGCACGAATACTAATTGTTGACGATCAGGACATGATTCGGGATTCGCTGGCGGCGACGCTGGCGCGACAGGGACATGAGGTGGTGGCGGCGACGGATGGGCCGGGGGCGCTGAGCCGGCTGACCGGGTCGCGGTTTGAGCTGATGATCAGCGATTTGAAGATGCCGAAGATGAGCGGCACGGAATTGCTGGCCGAGGCGCGGAAGATTCGGCCGGACATGCCGGTGGTTTTGATGACGGCGTTCGCGACGGTGAGCACGGCCGTGGAAGCGATGAAACTGGGGGCGTATGACTACATCCAGAAGCCGTTTGATGGGGAGGAGATCAAGATGCTGGTGGAGCGGACGCTGGAGCACGGCCGATTGCGGCTGGAAAACCAGGCGCTGCGGACGATGGCGGAGATGAATTTGCCGCGGCCGCTGGTGGGCAGCAGCGAGGTGATGAATGAGGTTCGGGCGACGATCGAGCGGGTTGCCAAGAGCAACGTGACATCGCTGATTTGCGGCGAGAGCGGGACGGGAAAAGAAATTGTGGCGCGGGCGATACACCAGGCCTCGGAGAGAAGAGAGCGGCCGATGCTGGCGGTGAATTGTGCGGCGTTGTCGGAGAGCCTGCTGGAGTCGGAATTGTTTGGGCATGAGAAGGGATCATTTACGGGGGCGGATCGGATGCGGCGCGGGAGGTTTGAATTGGCCGACGGGGGGACGCTTTTGCTGGATGAGATCAGCGAGATTGCGGGGTCGTTGCAGGCGAAATTGCTGCGGGTGTTGCAGGAGAGCGAGTTTGAGAGAGTCGGCAGCAGCCTGACCCAGCAGGTGGATGTGAGAGTGGTGGCGACGACCAACCGGAACCTGGAGGCGGCGGTCGCCGAGGGGAAATTCAGGCAGGATTTGTATTACCGATTGAACGTGGTGCCGATTGAATTGCCGCCGCTGAGGAAACGCCTGGAGGATGTGCCGGAATTGTGCAGGCATTTCCTGCATCAGATTTCCAAGCGCGAGAAATCGGCGTTTCGGCACCTGGAGTCGGAGGCGATCCGGCTGTTGCAGCGGTATGAGTGGCCGGGCAATGTGCGGGAATTACAGAACATCATTGAGCGGGCCTGTGTACTGGAGAGTGAGCCGGGCGTGATCCGGGCCGCGACGCTCGAGCCGTGGCTGCGAAATTCCAACGCGCCGGCGGCCGTCGCGGGATCGCTGGCGGGGACGCCGCTGGCGGAGATTGAGAAGCAGGTGATTCTCTCGACGCTGGAAAAGTTCAAGGGGCATCGGATCAAGACAGCGCACTCGCTGCAAATCGGAGTGCGGACGCTGGGCATGAAATTGAAGAAGTGGAGAGAGGAAGGGGAGCTGGTGGAGGCGCGGATGTAAGCGCAGAAAGTGCGCTGGTGGCGCGAAATCGGCCGGTCCGGTCGATTGCGCAGTTTGAAGGAGATGTGCGGGTCGTGAAGAGGCGATGGGAATATTGGACGAAATTTGCGGCACGCGGTTTGAATAGAGTTTGAATAGGGATTGGATGAGCTATGTTGATTGAAGGCCTGATGAATCGCGGGAATGGCGCCCTGCTGGAGCAGGTGGTGAACTTTGCATCACAGCGGCACAAGCTGATTCTCGAGAACATCGCCAACGTGGACACGCCGAATTACCGGCAGAAGGATTTGTCGGTCGAGAAGTTTAATTCGATGCTGCGGGAGCGGGTGGATCAGAGAAGAAGCACGGGAATGGCCAGCTTCAACGACATGAGCAGCGAGGTGGAGAACCCGGTTCGCGGGATTTTGTTTCACGATCGGAACAACCGGTCGATGGAGCAGCTTGCAACCGACATGGCCAAGAACGCGATGATGCATAATTTGGCCATCGAGCTGCTGCGGAAGCAGTTTCAGCAGATGGATATGGCGTTGAAGGAGCGGGTGGTCTGATTTGCGATTGGCGATTTGCGACTGAAGAAGGCAGGGATGCATGTTTGATTCATTGGACATCAGTGCGAGCGCGTTGCTGGCGCAGCGGACGAGGATGGACACCATCGCCGGCAATATTGCCAACATGAATACGACGCGGAATTCGCGCGGCGAGCCGGTGCCTTATCGCAGGCGGTTCGCGGTGTTTGCCAGCGGCAGGCCGGACGCGGAGGGCAGGGCGGGGGTGCAGGTCAGCAAAATTGAGGTGGATCGCGGGCCGTTTCGGAAAGAGTATCAGCCGAGTCATCCCGACCGGGACAAGGATGGGTATGTTTCCTATCCGAACATCGACCTGGCCGTGGAATATGTGAATGCGCTGGAGGCGTCACGGGCGTATGAGGCCAACGTGACGGCGATGGAAGTGAGCAAGGCGATGCTGAACGCATCGATGCGATTGCTGGCGTAAGTCATGATCACCGGAGTTGGAAATCTCGGCAGTATCGGCGCCGGCCGCATCGCAGATGTGGCTGGGAAGGGTACGGCATCGCCCCCAGAGACCGGCGGGGCGAGTTTTTCCGATGCGCTGCGCAAAAGCATCGATGAAGTGTCGAAATTGCAGGAGGATGCCAGCCGGGCGGTGGAAGATGTGATGATGGGGAAGAGCGACAACGTCAGCGGCGTCATGACGGCGGTGGAGAAGTCTGATCTTGCCTTCAAAACGCTTTTGGCGATCCGCGCCAAGCTGATGGAGGCGTATGAGGAGATTAAATCAATTCAGATTTGAGATTTCAGAGCACGGGCGAGATGTCCGTGGTATGGTGAACAAAACGGGCAGGATGCCCGTGATTGTGATACGGCCCAGATGCTAAGCCAAGGAAGGCGAAGCCATGGAATTCCTCAAAAACCAGTTTTCTCGTGTTCAGGAACAAGTCAGCCAGCTCACGGC
>JBGPEF010000186.1:0-9157 GCA_041482675.1 Tepidisphaeraceae bacterium
CCTGCGCATCTGCATCGGCTACAAGCACCGCGGCCAGCGCCTCGACGCCTTCCGTGCCGACATGGATGTCCTGGCCGAAGTCGAGCCGGTCTATGAGACTTTGCCCGGCTTCAACGGCAACATCTCCGCCTGCCGCCGCTTCGAAGAGCTCCCCATCCCCGCCCAGCAGTATGTCAAGCGAATCGAACAGCTCTGCGGCGTCCCCATCAAAATGGTCAGCGTCGGCCCCGAGCGCTCGGCGATGCTGATGCGCTGAAGTGGGTCAGCTCTTGCGCCCCTGTTGGACTTCGAAGAGGGGATTGCGGAGCTTCATGACTGGCGGGCCGGCCGGCGCGGGCGGAGTTGGGGTGGCGCTGGGGGCGGAGTTGGCGGGTTTGGGTTGAGGGAGCGGGGGAAGTTCCTCGGCGTCGGCGACATCGGCCGGAGCGGTGTCGGGGCGGTAGAGGCGGCCGCCGAACTGCTTCATGTACTCGGTCCAGTTGCCTTCGGCATTGCTGTTGTCGCCGCGGGTGGCCGAGAGGGACATCATGAGCTTGGCGTCGAGGTTCTCGATGTAATGCACGGCGATGGCCTCGGGGGTGCTGGGGACTTTGACCGCGCCGAACTCCGGCAAGCCGTGATGGCTGATGATGATGTGCTGGATGACGTCGATGAGATTCTGTGGGATCTTCTCGCCGAGAATTTCCTCGGCCACGGTTCGCTTCTGCTCGACCCAGATGGCCGACTTGACGATGTGGCCGACGAGCTGGCCGCCGTCGCTGTAGCCGAAGGCGCAGGTGTAGGTGAGTTCCCAGGTCTTGGCGATGTCGTGCAGGAAGATGCCGGCGATGACCAGGTCGCGGTTGAGGCGGGGATAAAACTTGCAGATGGCGTCGGCCACCTCGATGGCGTTGAGCGTGTGCTCGAGCAGGCCGCCGAGGTAGGCGTGGTGGAAATTCATGGCGGCCGGGGCCTTGCACATCTGGTCCATGAGCTGCTTGTCGTCGAGATAGGCCTGGACCAGCGCTCCGAGGTGGCGGTTCTGGATGCTGTCGAGCAGCTCCTTGAGCCGCTTGCACATCTCCTCGATGTTCTTGTCGGTCTGGGGGATGAGGTCGGAGATCTCGAAGGTGCCCTCGTTGGGGGCCCAGCACTGC
Organism: Tepidisphaeraceae bacterium; assembly: GCA_041482675.1. Lineage (GTDB taxonomy): Bacteria > Planctomycetota > Phycisphaerae > Tepidisphaerales > Tepidisphaeraceae > JBGPEF01. The sequence continues at coordinate 1,137 of JBGPEF010000186.1, forward strand.
TCGATGATGAGCTGGAGGTTGTTCTGGTAGTTCTCGATGTGCCCCCGGACCTTCAGAAATCCGGCCTCGGGCATGGCGTTGAAGATGTCGCGGGTGGCGTTCCACATCCGCGCGGTGATCTGAGTGGTGCGGTCGGCGAGGAAGCCTTTGATGAAGTACTTGCCCCCGGTGGTGGTGGAGAATTGCTTGCCGGTCATGACAAAGACGTCATCCACCACGTCGCCCGAGACGCAGTCGCAGAGATAGAGTCGGCGCATGAATGGTTTGTACGGGAGGGGATGGGGGAACACAAGCGTAATCGGGGGAGGAGTCTGAGTAAGATTAAGAAGGATGGTGCGGCGAGCCGCACCCTACGGAGAGGGTGAAAAAAAGGGGGACAGGGGAGGGAGGAGAGGGGTCATGGGGGGTCGATGATAGAGGAATTGCTGGTGGCGTCGCCGAAGAGGGTGAAATCGTGCCAGGTCCAGATGACTTTTTTGTCTTTGGTGATTTCGATGATCTGGGGTTGGGATTTGCCGGCGTGGCAGTTGCCGAGGACGATGTGGCCGTTGGGGAGGAGTTGGAGGGTGGTGACCCAGGCCAGTTTGATGTTGGGGAGATCGTCCTGGCTGAGGCGCCAGACGATTTCTTTGGCGGGGGTTACTTCGAGGATGCCGTGGCCGTTGCCGGTGGCGATGAGGGTGTTGCCGGTGGGGAGGCGGAGGGCGGAGAAGAGGGAGTTGCCCCAGGCCTCGGGGCCGTGGCCGCCTTTTTTGGGCTTGTCGAAGAGGGGGACTTCGTATTCCCATACGACGGCGCCGTTGGCGTCGTACTCGCGGACTTTACCGTCGGCTTCGTGGGCGACGAGGTAGTGGCCGGTTTCGAGCTTGCGGGCGAGGCGGGTGTCGCTGTGGGTGCTGGGGTGATCCACTTTCAGGCGGATCAGCTTGGTGATTTGGCCTTCTTTGTTGACCTCGATGATGCGGGCGCGGCCGGATTCGACGATCATGGTCTTGCCGTCGGGGAGGCGCTGAAAGGCGTGGACCTCGACCTTTTTCCCATCGTCATTCATCATCTGGGCGTCATATTCCCAAACTATCTTGTTGGCCTTTGGATCGACCTCGAGGAGATGGGTCATGCTGGTCTGGAAGAGCACGTTTCCGGATGGGAGCAGATGCAGGTCGTGCAGATCGCCGATGCGATATTCCCACTCGATCTTGCCGGCGGGATCGAGGATGGCGATGCGCCTGGTGGAGTAATCGGCGACGAGGAGGCGGTGGCCGTCACCTCGGGCCGGGACTACCGCGGCGAATAAGAGGATGCAGGCCACTGCCAGGCATTTGTGGGTCGTTGTCATAAGATCGACTTTAACCCGTTGGCGATCGGTAACCAACAGAGTTACCCTCGTCGACACTTACACGAAGGAGCATCATGAACATGCGTCTGCCGATTGCATTGCTGGCCGCGGGCCTGGTTGCCGGGTGCTGTTGTCAAAACAAGGAGAAGGAAGAAGGGAATGAATCGGTGGTGACGATGGAGCAGGTGCCGGCGGCGGCACGCGATGCGCTGAAGCGTGAGGCGGCGGGAGCGACGATCGGCAAGATCGACAAGGAAATGGCCGGGGGGAAGGTTGTGTATGAGACGGACGTGATGATCAATGGCAAGAACTGGGAGATCAAGGTGGACGAGGCGGGGAATGTGGTTAGTAAGAAACTCGACAATGAGGAAGAGGAGAAGAGCGAGAAGAAGTCGAAGTAGGTTGCCGCAGGTACGCACCGACGAGTACGTCGGCGCCTGGCGGACAAGAATGTCCGCCCCACCAGCAGAAGCAGGCTAAAAGCCTGCGCTACAAGCGCGCCGACGCGTGGGATGGTCACTTTTGGCGGAGCTTGTATTTGGGAAAGGGGCGGGCATCGAGATCGGGGTCGTCGAAGCTGGTGGGGAGAGTGCTGGTGAGGATGCTGGCGGCGTGGCCGTCGGCGAAAAGATAGTTGGTGACGGTGCCGCGTTTGTGGCGGGCGTTGGCCATTAGATGGGCCTCGCCGCCGTGCTCGAAGAAGCCGTCGAAGACCATGGCGAGCTCGGAGGGGGAGTGGATTTCGGAGAAGGAGTGGAGCTTTTCGCGGCGGGTGTCACTGGGGAGGCGGAACATTGGATAATCCTCGCCGACGCGATCGGCATTGATGCCGTACCAGGTGAAGATGGTGATGCTGGGGGTCATGGTTCCGTCGGGGTGGAGGTCCATGGCCTGGCGACGCCAATAGCCGGCCTGGAGGAGGCTTTGGCGCGGGGAGAAATAGGCGCCGTTGAAGACGCCGTCTTCATCCAGGCCGTTGGGGCAGCGGAAGACGGAGCTGGAGGCGGGGGGAGTGGCGGGATTGGTCTGGTCGGGGGCGGTGAGGTATTTGCCCTGGACGAGAATGGTGGCCCAGTTGCCCCAGCGGCCGTTGATGTTGTCGAAATTGGGGTCGCGGAGATCGGCGGGGAGGATGAGGCCTTTGTGGTCGCCGCCGTACATGTTGATGGCATGGCCAATCTGGCGAAGATTGGAAAGACAGGCGGTCAGGCGGCTCTGCTCGCGGACGGCGCTAATAATGGGGATCAAAATTGCGATGAGGATGGAGATAATGGCGAGGACCACGAGTAATTCGACCAGGGTGAAGGCGCGCAAATTGGGCATGGAACAGGGGCTTGCGTCCCGCCGGTCGCCGGCCGTGATTGTGTGTGCCAAGGCGCCGCGCATGCACGCGTTTATACACATTTTCGCTGTTTTTTGTGCAATGGAGTGAATATTTCATTGTTGATTCCGGGCAACATTTTTCTTGCACGGCCGTTGAACTTGTGCTTAATTATAGGGAGCACGCGCCTGGGAGAGGCTCACCAATTCAATCATTTCCCCCCGGGCAGATCGTTTGGACATGTCGGCGGTTGCAGGAAAGGAGTAGGGTATGACGCGCCTTGTCTGTAGAAGGGCAGTATTGCCGTTCTTCGTTGGGGCCATCCTTCTCGCTGTTGGGATCGCAAGGGGTGGAGAGGGAGGGGCGGCAACGCAATCGGGGGCTTTTGATACCACGCTGAATACCGTTCTGAGCGACCTGGAGAAGGCGTCGCAGAAGACGCCGCAGCAGACGTTGCAGGTGGTGACGGCAGGCGTGGTCGAGCCGACCCTGTGCCCGATCGCGGCGACGCAGTGTCCGGTGGTGGAGACGCTTTGCCCGGCGGTGGAAACGCGTTGCCCCAGGACCGAAACGCGCTGCCCGCCGTTGTTGACGAGGTGCCCAGCGCAGGAGACGCGCTGCCCGGTGGTGGAGACGCATTGCCCACCGTTGCTAACGCGGTGCCCAGTGGTCGAGACGCGCTGCCCCGTCAATGAAACCAAGTGCCCGGCGCTGCTGACGCGGTGCCCGGTGACGGAGACGCGCTGCCCTGTTGTGTTGACTCAGTGCCCGGCGTTTGAAACACGGTGTCCGGCGCAGCAGACGGCCTGTCCGCCAGCGAATACGGCCTGCCCGGTAACGGAGACGAGTTGCGCGACGCCGGTGGAAACGAAGTGTCCGCCGGTGCTGACGCGTTGCCCAGCGCACGAGACGCGGTGCCCCGTGGTTGAGACCACATGTCCACCGGCAGAGACGCGTTGCCCCAACGCGGAAACGCACTGCCCAGCCAGCGAGACCAAGTGCCCGCCAGTGCAAACGCGATGTCCAGTTGGGGAGACCAAGTGTCCGCCGGTGGAGACGCGCTGCCCGCCGCGGGAGACGCGCTGCCCGGCCGTGGAAACACGTTGCCCGCCCGCGCAAACGCACTGTCCGGCGGTAGAGACGCGCTGCCCGCCGAGTGAGACCAAATGTCCGCCAGCGGAAACGCACTGCCCCGCGGGCGAAACCAAATGTCCGCCGTCGGAAACGAAATGCCCGCCGGTGATGACGCGGTGTCCACCGACAGAGACGCGCTGCCCGCGGACGATAACACATTGCCCGGCATTGCCGACGTTCTGCGCTGGAGGAGAAACGCAGTGTCCGGCGGTGTTGACCAAGTGCCCGCCGATTGAAACGCGTTGCCCGCCGGCCGAGACGCGGTGCCCGGTTGCGGAGACACATTGCCCCGCGACGGAAACGCGCTGTCCGCCGGCGCAGACCAAGTGTCCGGCGATCGAGACGCATTGCCCGGTGACGGCCACCAAGTGCCCGCCGGTGTTAACCGAGTGCAGGCAGGTGGAAACGTACTGTCCGCCGGCGGAGACCAAGTGCCCGCCGTCGGAGACGAAGTGTCCGCCGACAGAGACGCGCTGCCCGCCGATCGAAACCAAGTGTCCACCAGCCCTGACGCGATGCCCGGTGAAGGAAACGTTCTGCCCGGTGACGCTCACGACGTGCCCGACGCATCTGACGATTTGCCCGGCGAGCGCAACCAGTTGTCCGCCGGTGCCGACGCAGTGTCCGAGTGGTGAAACGTTCTGCCCGGTCAGTGAAACCAAGTGTCCGCCGATCTTCACGCGTTGTCCGGCAACAGAAACCAAGTGCCCGGTGGTGATCACGACATGTCCGCCGGTGGAGACTCATTGCCCAGCGCTGGGGACGGCCTGCCCACCTATCGCGACGGCGTGCTCGGCATCGCCGGTGGCAACGCAATGTCCGGTGGCGGAGACGACGTGCCCGGTGGTGGAGACCAAGTGCCCGCCGAGCTTGACCAAGTGTCCGCCGCTGGCCACACAGTGCTCGCCGTTGGGTTCGATTACACAGTGCCCGGCGTTTGAGACGCAGTGTCCGCCGATCGAAACCAAATGTCCGCCGCAGCAGACGCGGTGCCCGGCGGTGACTACGCAGTGCCCGGTGGTGTTGACGCAGTGCCCTACGGGGGAGACGCATTGCCCGGTGATTGAAACCAAGTGCCCGCCGCTTGCGACGCGGTGTCCGCCGGTAACCACCCAGTGTCCGCCGCTGGTCACGCAGTGTTCGCCGGTCGGTTCGATTACCCAGTGCCCGGCGGTGGAGACGCAGTGTCCGCCTTTGGAAACCAAATGTCCGCCGGTTGCGACGCATTGCCCGGCGGTGACCACGCAATGTCCGCCGCTGGCGACGCAGTGCTCGCCGGTGGGTTCAGTTACGCAATGCCCGGCGGTGGAGACGCAGTGTCCGCCATCGCTGACCAAGTGCCCGCCGGTCACAACGCAATGCCCGGTGGTGCTGACGCAGTGTCCACCGGGAGAGACGCATTGCCCGGTGGCTGAAACCAGGTGCCCGCCGATTGAGACGTGGTGCCCGCCGGTAGACACCAGGTGCCCGGTGGCGCAGACGAAGTGCCCGTCGTTTGCGACCGTCTGTCCGCCAACCACCACGCAGTGCCCGGCGGCGGTAACGACTTGTCCGCCGACGGCAACGGCGTGCCCGAATGCGGTGACGATATGCCCGGGTCAGGTTACGGCGTGCCCGCCAACGACGACGCAATGCACCAATGCGTTTACGCAGTGCCCGGCGGTGGTGACGCAGTGCCCTGTGGCTATCACGCAATGTCCGCCAATCGTGACGGCTTGTGTGCAGCCGGCGCCGGGGCAAACCTGCATCATCACGACCTCAGTGTCATCCGCGACGAGCGCGGCAATGGCGGCGGAGCGGGTGTGTTTGGCGGTTGATGTGAAGTGTCCGCTGCAAATGGTGGCGATCGCGAAGAATTGAAACCCATCGCGTGCAAATCACGCAATGGATTGGTCCGGAGTGGTACAATGCGGGGCGGCCAAATAAAATTGGCCGCCCCTTTTCGCTTTTGATGTGAACGGGCAGGGAGTTGTGTGAGCCAAGTCAGGGTCAGTCCGCCAAAAACCAAAGCTGTCGTCGCCGTTGGGGCCGCAGCGCCGGTAGCCGGTGGTGCGTTGGTGCCGAGGTGGCTGCTGGCCGCGTGCAGCGGGCTGGTGGCCGCGTGGCTGGCGGCGGGATCGACGGGGCTGCTGGGCAATCCGTTGCGGCATGCGCTGACGTGGCTGGCGGCGATCACGGCGATTGGGGCCGCGTGGCCGGCCGATCCGGCGCCGGGGCGGCGAGTTATCAGCATCGGGGGGATTTTACTTTCCGTCGCGCTGCTGATTTCAACCTCGACGGCGATCAATGTTTTGGGGATCGCGCTGATCATGACATCGGTGGCGTGGTCGGCTTCGGGGGCGCCGCGGCGGATGCTGGTGGCGATCGCGACGTCGGCGGTGGTGCTGGGGATCTATCGGGTGGCGTACACGTCGATTCCGGCGATCTGGTATATCGCGGATTACACGGGCGGGTTTGTTGCAAACATTGCAGCGCGGCTTTGCAAGACGCCGCTGTCGGTGGGATCGACATTTGGGGGAGTGGATTACCTGGTGGCGATGCTGGCGCTTTATGGCGGGCTTTTGATCATCCTGCCCCGGCCGCGGATGCGCTTTGCGGTTTATGTGCCGCTGGCAATTCTGCTGGTCCATCTTGCTTATCTGATCATCCTGGCGATCGTGCCGACGCTGCTGCCGCCACCCCCCCCACCGCCGCCGCCGTCGGCGATTCCGACCCTCGAGCCGAAGGAGGCGTTCAGCTTCATCGAGACGATCCGGCCATTTGTTCCTTGGAATATTCCGACGGTGGGGGCGATTCTCCACGCGGGGCTGGCGGCGGTGATCTTGCGGTGGACGATCCGCCCGGGCGCGCTTGCGGATGCGGCGGAGACACCGATCTGCTGCCCGGCGATCAGCCCGCAGGTCCTGGTTGGAGCGGCGACGCTGCTGGCGGCGTTTATTCCGGTTACCGGCGCGCTGTACACGCGGAAGCCCAGCCTGGAGGGGAAGAAAATCGTCCTCTTTGAAAAGGGATTTCTCAACTGGATGAAGCCGAAGCACGGGGACTATGGGCGGCTTTCGATCGGGATGTATGGGATGGTTCCGGAATATCTGTCCAGCCTTGGGGCGAAGGTTGTGGTCACGCCCGACCTTTCCGATGCCGACCTGAAGGATGCCAGCGTGGTGGCTTTTTTCTTCCCGAACAAGGAGTGGGAGGCGGGGCAGGTGGAGCGGGTGCAGAGATTCGTCGAGAACGGGGGCGCGATGCTGGTGCTGGGCGAGCACACGACTCATGAAGATAGGGATGGGAAAAAAGTTCCGGTGATCGGCGATCGGGCCAATTCCCGGTTCAATGATCTGCTACAGGGCCTGCCGCAAAATGACAGGCCACCGGTTCATCCGTGGACCAATATGTATGTGCCGTTCGACTCGGCGACGTTTGAGATTGGCGGGTGGCTTCAGTCTTATGAGCAGATGGCGCATCCGACTTCGCTGGGAATCCGTGATGACCGGAACCAGCTTGGGGTGGTCATCGGGGCATCGGTGAAGGCGAAATTTCCGGCCGAGCCGTTTATTGTCGGGCGATGGGGGTACAACGATCCCGGCGATGAGGGGAGCGCGGCGGCGATGATGGGGAATCACCGTTATGATCCCGGGGAGCGACTGGGCGATATTCTGTTGGCGGCCGAGCAGCGGATCGGGAAGGGGAAAGTGGTGGCGTTCGGCGATACCTCTGGATTCACCAACGGGATCACCTATGGCGCGCACGTTTTCACGTCGCGATTCTGGGCGTATATGGCGGATGGGCAGAGCAGCGGGCATCCGATCTGGCGGCAGGTGCTGGGAATTCTGGCCGTGGGGGGACTGGTGGGCATTATTCTGCTTCGTCCGTCGGAGCGGGCGATTGCGGCGACGGCGCTGGCGATGGCGGCATCGCTGACGATGTGCATAGGCGTGTCCAGCGCCGCGTCGGAGCAACTTCCGGACGGCCGGCGAAAGACGCCCAACAATCTGGCCTATATCACCACGTCGCATCTGGAAGCGAGCAGCGAGGAATCGTGGCGGCCTGACGGCACGATGGGGCTGGCGATGAACCTGATGCGCAACGGGTATCTGACGCTGGCGATGCCGGAAATCACGGCGGAGCGGCTGGAGCGGGCGGCGCTGGTGGTGTGCGTCGGGCCGCAGCGGGAATTTACTCCAGCGCAGTGCGGGATGATTCAGCAGTTTGTGGATAACGGCGGCATTTTCA
>JBGPEF010000187.1:0-9127 GCA_041482675.1 Tepidisphaeraceae bacterium
CGCCCCTCCCCGCCCGCCCGCCCACCGTAACCCCCCCACTTGCCACATCCCATTCCCCGCATACCATTTCGTTTTTCGGGCGCGAGCCGAACCTTTTTCACCTCCGCTCGTCCAAAGGGACTTGTGTATTCATCCCCAGGGCTGGAGCAATCATGAAGCGCGGAACTTGTTGGGTCCTATGCGGGCTGCTGGTCATCCTTTCGCAGCGGGCGCTGGCCGATACCCTCCTCTGCCGCGATGGGCGCGAGCTCAGCGGCGAGGTGAAGCAGACGGCCACCGGCTACATCATCAAAACCAAAGTCGCCGAGTTTGAGCTGCGCTCCGATGAGGTCAAGGAATGGATCAAGGGAACCACGCCCCCATCGGCGACCACCGTCAAACCCGCCGTTTCCCCGCTCGTCAAACCCCGGGGCACCGCCAAACCCGAAGAGATCAAAAAGGCCGTCGATCGCCTGATCCGCGAAGGCGAGGGCGCACTGGCGGCCGGCGATTTCAAGGCCGCCCGCGACTCGTTCATGGATGCCCTTCAGCTCGACAAGAAAAGCGCCCCGGCCGGACATGGCCTGGGGCTGGCCTACATCGGATTGCGCGAGCCCACCCGGGCCTGCGATGCCCTCGAGGCGGCCGCCAATATGGCGACACCCGACCGCGCCCTCCTGATCAATCTCGCCGTCGCCCAAAGCGGCAGCGGGCGGGCCATGCGCGGGGCGAAGTACATTCTCAAATATCTGGAGGCCATCCCCGCCACGCAGGCCCCCGATGAGCCGCTGCTCAACACGATGAAGATCATGCTCGAGAGCATCCCGCCGGATATGCGCACCTCGGAATATGCGCGAATGCAGGGTGTCTATGACCGGCTGAACAAGCGCCTGGAGGACAACGCCGGCAACGGCCAGAAACGCTGGGGGCTCAAGTGGATCCCGGCCGAGGAATTCGCCGAGTACGAAAAGCAGCGTAAAGAGGCCGAGAAGGAGATGACCTCCAAGCAGCAGGAGGTTGAGCGGGCCCGCCGCGACCTGGAGCAGGCTGGCGCTGACCTGGACCGCGAGAAGGGCAGGCGCCTGGAAGGCTCGACGGTTCTGCTGCGGGCCCAGACACGATTCGACACAGCCCAGCGGCGATATGACAACGCCCTGAGCACCTATCAAAAACTGGCCGAGTCGGTCCCGCAGCCGGAATATCCGGCCTTGCTGGCGACGGTGCCCATGGGCGATGCGGCCGGTTCAACCAATGACCCAACCAAGGTAGCCTCCGCCGCCGCGACTCCACCGGATCCCCAGCCCAAGCCGGCTCCGACGCTCTTTCCCACCGATCCCCAGCCCACGGTCAATCCGACCAGACCCGACGTCAAGCCAATGGCACAGAAGCCGACGGTGCAATTCGGCGGCTCGCGCCAGGATGTCGTGAAGCAGGTGACCCGCCACGCGGCCGGATTCCTGATTGGCCCCGATCTTCTGGTCACGGCCGCGGCCACCGTGAAGGATGCGCAGTCGATTGAAGTGGTGGGGCGGGACGGTCAGTCCACCAAGGCCGAGGTGCTCCGCACCGAAGGGCCCCTGGCGCTCCTGAAGGTGGAGTTCAAGGGTGCGGCCCGGCCGGTGCTGCCGATTGCCCAGGCGGCGGCCGGAGGCAATCTCCAGTGTCCGGCCTTTCCCAGCCCCAGCAGCATTTTTGATGATGAAGCGGGCGAGGTGATCGACAACGTGACGATTTCGCCCAATGGTGAGGCCCGGATGAGAAAGCATCCGCGTCTGCCCGGATCGCCGCTGATGGCGGGGGGAAAAGTGGCCGGAGTTGAATTGGCGGAGCGTGAATCGCCCATCACCGCCATTCCCGTGGCATCATTGGAAAAGCTCAAGGCCCTGATCGCCGGCGACGCCGGCGCTGCCACCGGTGCGGCCCTGCGCGACCCGCTGGATGCGCTTTACCAGGTCCGGAGCGAAACCAGATAAAAAAGGCCCGCATGGGCCCTTTTAGATTTGGATTGCCGCTGCTGGGCTAATCTTTTTTACCCTGCATTCGTTTGAGAATCAGCCGAGCGATTTCGGACTGAATCTCGATCGGATACTGGCCGAGTACAGCGGCCTGGATCATGTCCGACTGGTTGGCAAACCACTCCACCAGCCGCGACAGCATCGCGACCTGGGTCATTCCCGCCTTGTCAGTTAACTCGTTGAGCCGGCTCTTGGCATTCGGGGTCAGCTCAATGCGAACGATGATTCGTGCTGCCATATGTTTACACTTCTAGTCTATGCCCCCGTAGTATAATAGAGCCTCACACGTAGCAAGTTGTGGCAAACGCCACAACTCCGTAAAGCCCGACAATCGCGGTCTCCCATCCGCGTCCGCAATATCGACTATGACTAGTACAAGCTTAGCAGATTCACAACCCAAAAATCGTGAGTGCTGCAATTTTGCTGATGCTCGCTTTCGAGGAAAAAAGTCGGACCGAAGGGGAGCCACCGCCTTCGGTCCGTCGAAAGGATCATGAGGATGGGAAAGAAGATAACGCGATATTGCCGTCGGTCAACCCCGGCGCGCACAATTCAATGTGGACGTGAAAAGAGGGAGCACTTCGCCCAATGTTCCAATGCACCGCATTTTGCCCCAGACGATTAGCGTGCGCTGCCCGCCCCAATTAACGCGACCAGAACTCCGCTTCAATCCCGGTCGAGCAGGGTGCGGAGGAGGGGATCAAGATTTTTCCAGATTTCCGGCGAGCGTGATGCGAAGACCAGATTGGTGGCGAGCCAGTCGAGGGGGTTGCCGATGTCGTGGCGTTTGGCCTTGAGGATGACGCCGTGAATGGGCTCGCGCTCCAGGAGGAGTTTGAGGCCGTCGGTGAGCTGGATTTCGCCGCCGAGGCCGGGTTTGGTTTGGGAAAGACAGGGGAAGATGGCCGGCGTGAGGATGTAGCGGGCGGCGATGGCCAGGCGGCTGGGGGCGGTTTCTTTGGAGGGTTTTTCGATCAGGGTATCGAGCTTCCAGATGCCTTCTTCGATTTGCTTCCCGCCGATGATGCCGTAGCGGCTGACCTTGTCTTCGCTCACTTCTTCCAGGCCAATGATCGAGGTGCCCAGGCGATGGTGAGCATCGGCGAGTTGGCGCGCGGGGAGGAGGTCACCGCTGAAGATGGCGTCGCCGAGCTGGCAGAGAAAGCCGTCCGAGCCGGCCTGCTCGCGAGCCTGGAGGACGGCATCGCCCAGGCCGCGTTGCTGGGGCTGGTTGATGAAATGGAACTGGACCTGAGAGCAGAGCTTCTGGATGGAATCGAGGAGGGATGATCGGCCGGCAGCACGGAGGCGGTCTTCCAGCTCGGGATTTGGCGAGAAATGATCTTCGATGGCGCGCTTGTGGCGGGAGGTGATGAGGATGGCATCGTCGATTCCGGCTTCGGCGGCTTCTTCAAGGACATATTGGATGGTGGGCCGATCGAGAATGGGAAGCATCTCTTTGGGGATGGCTTTGGCGGCCGGGAGCATGCGCGTGCCCAGGCCGGCGGCGGGAATGACGGTTTTGCGGATGTTCATGAGTCGAAAATCAGCGGGCGGAGAACATTGCAGCGGATGGCGGCCAGGGCATCCGAGAGCTGCTGATATTGGCGGCCATCTTTGTAGAGCCCGAGGATTGCGCCGCCGGAGCCGCCGAATTTTGCACTCGCTCCGGTCGATCGGGCCACTTCCACCATGCGGAGATTCTCGGGGGCGATGTTCATGATGGTGCGGCGGAGGTCGAAATTGGCGTTCATCACCGCTCCCAGCGCATCCCAATCGCCGGCCATCAGGGCTGTTCGGCCCTGGTCGGTCAGCTCGCGGTATTTCTGCATGGCGGCCAAAACCGTCGGGTCGCCGCGGTTGTAAAGATCGCGGAGATTGCGGTGCGGCACATCGCTGATCTCAGCGCGGGCCGGATCGTAGGCGACATAGAGTGGCGGGAGCCTGGCGGGCTGCAATTCCTCGTAGATGCCGAAGCCGTTTTTCTCGAGGTGTCCCCTGTCAAAGTCCATGTAGACGATTCCCTCGTAGGCCTGGATCACGCGGTCCTGGAGGCCAGCGCTGATGCCCAGTTCTTCGCGCTCGGTGGAGAGGACGACAGTGGGAAGCAGGTGTTTGGGGATCTGCACGTTGTGGAACTGCATGAGGGCGCGCATGGTGGCGGTGATGATGGCGCTGCTGCCGGCCAGGCCGACCAGTCGGGGGATATCGGTTTCAAATTCGATCGTGAAGCTGCGGTCGGGGAGGGCGATGTGCTGTTGGGCGCAGTATTCGTGGAATTTTTTGATGGCCGCCTTGATGAGGCGCATGCCGCCGTAATAGCCGTGGAGCTTGATGTCGCGGAGGAATTCGGTGACGGATTCGAAGTGGGTCAGGTCGCCGTGGGTGGGGACGATTTCGAAGTGAGGGCTTTCCCAGAGGCGGACGGTGGCGCGGAAATTTCGGATGATGAAGGAGATGGTTTTGCCGAAGTAGCCATCGGAGGGATTGCCAACGAGGCCGGCGCGGGCGTGAGCGTGGGCGGTGATAATCATGCTTTGGGAGTGGGTCGAGCGTCGGCGGCCAGTGCTTTGAGGGCGTCGATGGAAATGGTGCGGCTGATGGGGATGCCGGTTTTGGCATCGCCGCCCATGGCGGTGATGGCGGATTGGCCAAGGGTGCCTTCGGAGAGTCGTTTCAACAGGTATTTTGCCATTTCCGGGCCGACGCGCAGGCCGAGGCGGTCGCGCAGACGGGATTGGAATTCGGGTTCCTCCATCGTTTCTCCTTCCATGCCGCGGTTGGGAACTGGTCGGGATTAGCCGCGGGGTAGCACAGTGTCGGCGGCTGAAGCCGCCCCTACACAATTCAGGTACGCGAACCGGGGATAAGGATACCCGGGTTATTGCAGGCGGTACAACCGGTGGGGGCCGGAGGTGTGGACGAGGCGCCAGGAGGGGTCGTTTATGTCGTGTTCGAGGATGATGTATTGGGCGTTGTAGTGGTGGGCGAGGGTGGCGAGGTGCTGGGGTGGGAGGGATTCGTAGCGTTGATGGATGGCCAGCAGGGTCTGATCGAATCGGGCGGCGAATTGGGTGACATCGGCATCAAGCAGATCGTCGAGGCGTTTTCGCCATTCCTTTAATTCGCTGCTGAGCTGGGGGACGCCTTTGAGGTTTACGAGGATGGCGCGGTGGGCGAAGAGGCGAAAGACCTGCTCCTGGGGGGGGACGATGAAGAGGGCGTCGGGCGGTGTGTTGGCGGGGTCGCGGACCCAGTTGCAGAGGGCGATGTAGTCCAGGTCATCCTGCGGCATGAAATCGAGAAGGACGCCGCGGCCTCTTTTCACGATGTCGCCGATCAGGATGCCGGCGATGAGAAGGGGCAGGGCGATCTTTGGAGTCCATCGCGGGGCGTAACTGGCGACGAGGATGGCAGCGCCGATGCAACTGAGGAGCTTCACGAAAATGCTGAAGCGGTAGATGCTGAGTTGGATGAAGGTTTCGCTGAGGTACCAGAAGCCGGCCAGCAGCAACGCGACGAGTTGGAGGGAAAGGAAGAAGAGGAAGATGGAAAAGAGCTTGCGGGCGGGTTCATTGGTTTGGCGGGAGAAAGTGATCAGCGCCAGGGGAATCGGCCAGAGGAATCCGAGCCAGAAAAGGATGCTCCAGGCTTTGGGGTCGTAGTGATGGGCGTGTCGGAGGCGGACGTAGAGGTTGATGAACTCGTGAAGGGGTAATTGATAGCTCCTGGCCGACACTTCATGCATGACGGGGGCGACGCTGACGAGGGATAAGGCGATGACAGCAACTGTTCCCGCGGCCCAGCGCCAATTGAGCTTTGTTCCTCTGATGAAATCGACGGCGAACATCATGGCCCAGAGCCAGGGGGCGACAATCGCGTGGTTGAGATGGAAGAGGCCGGATAGGCCGAGCAGCAGTGCGGCCAGACCGATGCGGCCGGTTGTGTAAAAGCAGATGGCCCAGAGCATGGCGACGTTGGAGATATTGCTGGGGAGGACGGAGCTGTCCTGTAAGAAGCTGTACAAGCCCAGGCCAAATCCGGCGGCGGAGAAGTAGAAGAAGACGACCGAGAGGAGATAGGTTCCGGCTGTTCCGCCGAGGATGCGGTTCAATCGCCACCAGGCCAGATGGAGCAGGGCGAGCAGCGAGAGATAAACGATGAGAAATACTTCGCGGATGATTCCCCAGCGCATGAGGGCGGCGCTGATGGCCGAAAATGCACCGTGATATTGGAGTGTGGATGTGGCCCACCAGTCGTTTTCGAGGAGGCGGGGGTTGTTGTGCCGCAGGGGCTCGATGAGATAGACCGTGTGATTGCTCAGGCCAAACTGGTAGCCGCCCACCATGAGCGAGATGAGCATGCCGATCATCAGCAGCAGGAGTTCGTAACGCGAGGATGGAGCTATTGATTTTGTGGCGGGGGATGGTTTGATGGAGTCGGGAACGAGGGCTTGCATATGTCACAATCAGGAAATCAGGCCGGGCCTCCGACGGAAGCGAATATTCGCCAACCGGAAACTTCCAAACCGGAATCGAGGCCGCGGCGTCTGCCGCCATATAACGTCGTGCTGCTCAACGACGACGATCATACCTACGAGTATGTGATCGAGATGCTGGGGACGCTTTTTGGGTATAATCCGACGCGGGGATTTTTGATGGCCGACCAGCTCAATCCGCACGGGCGGGTGATCGTGCTGACCACCACCAAGGAGCACGCGGAGTTCAAGCGCGATCAGATCCATGGGTTTGGGCGCGATCGGCGGCTCGAGAGGTGCGTGGGGTCGATGACGGCGATTATTGAGCCGGTGCAGTGAAATTGGCTATCGCCGCTGCGCTGTGGCCTGAGCGGCTCTCAGACTTTCCGCCTGGCGAATTAAATCGGCTGTGTTGGGATATCCATTGGCGCCTGCCAATCGCGCACTGGCGATGGCGGCGTCGGGATTGGGTAGGGTGGATGAGAGATGGGCGACAGCGCTGTAGAAATGCGCCTCTCCCAGGGCGCGGCTTTTGGCGAGCGCCAGTCCGAGATATTTCAGCGCCTCGGCCGGTTTCCCGGCGGCCAGATTGACTTTGCCATAGGTCGTGAGGCACTGTGCGCTTTCGTTCAGCGCATCGGGGAAATGCCGGCCGGCGGCCAGCGCTTCCTCGAACTCGCGCATGCCGGCGTACATCTCGAGCAATTGATTGAGCAGGGCGCTGTCTTTGGGTGATTCGCGCAGGGTGTTATAGAGCCCAATGGTCTGCTGCCAGGCCCGGCCATCGGGGATCGATGCCTTGCGGCGGAATTGCTCGATGTCGACATCAAAGCAGGTCTGGCAGGTCATGCATTTGACAAATTGTTTTGCCCCCGAGATCGGAAACACCGGGATGAAAAAGAGCGTGAACCAGTCGCGTCCCTGCATGGCGACGATGCTGGACTGCTGGCGGCAAGACGGGCAAACGGTGTTGACCGGCGGCTCGGGGCGCTGGCTGGAGATTTTGCGCCAGCCGAAAAAGATGATGAATCCCCGCCGAGTTGGCCGCGGTTTTCGCATATTCCCAATTTCCTAAAGCAGCACAGATTACGAGGCGGTCTGCATCGGTGCAAACTCCGTTGTCTCTTGTAATTGCTTTGCCGCCCGGCCTCCCGTAGCCTCCCGGCCCATGCGGCTTCTCGCCTCGCTTCCCGACCAGGATCAGGCCACCCGGTTTGGGGATTATCTGATCACGGTTGGCATTGATAACTCGGTGGAGGAAGGGGCTTCGGGGTGGTCGGTTTGGGTGAAGGATGATGACAAGGTTGAAGCGGCGAAGAGCGAGCTGGCTCAGTTTCTCATCAATCCTCACGACCAGCGCTATACAGCGGCGGAGAGAAGGGCTGAGAAAGTTCGAGCGGAGCAGGAGAACCGTGCGAAGCGGCTGCAAAAGAATTACGTCGATGTGCGCACGCAGTGGTCGCGACCCGGCGGATTGAAGCCGCTGACCATCGCCCTGATTGCTCTGTGCTGTCTTGTGGGGATTGTTACCGTTGTCGGCAAGCGGCACGAAAGCCTGGCCGGGTTGCGCATTTCGCCGCGTGATGTCGAACCGGTGGTTACGCAAATCGGTCCATTCATCGGCTGGCACTGGCGTCTGGCGGATTTGACGGAAATCCGCCATGGGCAGGTGTGGCGGCTGATCACGCCAGTTTTGATTCATTACGGCATTTTCCACCTGCTTTTCAACATGTTTTGGCTGCGCGACCTGGGTTCGATGATCGAGCAGCAGAAGGGGGCATGGTGGCTGGCGATTCTGGTCCTGGCGATTGGGATTCCGTCAAATCTGGCGCAGTACGTGATGGCCGGGCCGTGGTTTGGGGGGATGAGCGGCGTGGTTTATGGGCTTTTTGGTTATGTCTGGATGAAAGGAAAATACGCGCCGCACGAAGGGATGGCGCTTCATCCGCACACGGTTTTTTACATGGTCGCGTGGCTTGTGCTCTGCTTCACGGGATGGGTGGGACAAATTGCCAATACTGCTCATGCGGTGGGGTTGCTGATTGGGATGGCGTTCGGCATCGGAGGATATCTGCGGCGCAGAATTCTTTCGTAACACGGGCGTGTCGCCATGTGCATCCTGGGCAAGATGCCCATGCTACGAGAGCCGCCACGGCGGCCGCATGGGCATTTGCAGCATTCGGTTGGCCTCATCATCGCCGATGA
This sequence comes from Tepidisphaeraceae bacterium, assembly GCA_041482675.1. GTDB lineage: Bacteria > Planctomycetota > Phycisphaerae > Tepidisphaerales > Tepidisphaeraceae > JBGPEF01. The sequence continues at coordinate 8,677 of JBGPEF010000187.1, forward strand.
TTTCTTCCCTGGCCGGGTCCCATTTGATCGAGCGATTCAGCCAATAGGCGATGTTGCCAAGGTGGCAGACGGTGATCGAGCGCGCGCCGACTTCGACGTCGCAGATCGGCCGGCGGCGAGTGCGGATGCAGCTTAGCCAGTCGGTGGCGTGATTTTTGGAGTTGTAGAGGTGGATGTCATTGGGCCCGAGCGGCTCCTTGCCGATCGATTCGGGGCTGGTCTTGATGTAGCCGCGATTTACTTCGACCCAGCCTTTGTCGCCGACGAACAGGACGCCGTTGACCTTGGTCTTGATCGGCAGCGGCACCTGGCCTTCGTTGGGGCCGAACATGTGATAGACGGGGACGCCGTTGCCATAGACGTAGGTGAGCACCTTGTGCTCATTTCCATCGGGCGGGTGAATCTCGACCGGCCCGCTCTCATCCATTCCAAGGCCCCATTGGGCGATGTC
>JBGPEF010000188.1:0-9118 GCA_041482675.1 Tepidisphaeraceae bacterium
AATCCATCTTTGACCCAACCCGATTGGCCACCACATCCACCGACAGTGTCTCCCCCTTGTGGCCGAAAAACTTGTAATAATGCGATGTCAATTCCTCGGCCGCTCCTTCAATCGCCACGGGCAGCTCGATGGTCTGGGCCAGCTTCACGGTTTTGTTTTTCCCATTGGCGGCAACGGTCAGCAGCTCATCGATGGCGACAAACAGCGGACTGGAGATGCCCGTCCGCGCTGCCACCCGGATGGCCGCAAATCCATCCCGCGCGCCATGTGGAAATGTGATGCGACAAACGGCCGAGTCCCCCGAGCTGGCCGAAAAGATGCCTTCCGCCCCCGGCGTACACCACAGCGACATCGGCCGGTTCAACCCGCTGCCATAGAGCGTGAGTTCGCCGCCGTTTTCTGCCGAAATCGCGCTGGGGGCGCTGTGCGTTAGCGCTGGCTGGGCTCGAGCGATTGCCGCAATCGCGCACATCCCGATCAGGAAAAGAAGATGCTTCAACCGGCGTTTCATGTGCCCCGAATGCTAACGCCACCCCCTCTGGATTCAATAAAATCGGCCTTCGGGCCTTATTTCTGGCCTTTTATACCGAAATCAACACACAGTTGACGATTTATGTCATGATTCGATGACAGAGAGAGGCTGCGTTGTCGCGCCAGGCTGAGGATCGGCCATGTTAAGCACGGATGCTGACGCAAAATCCGCCCTAGGCGCACTCCCCAAGGCGCTCTCGACCGTTGACCGCCTCGCCTTTCTCGACCAGCTTCTCTGCCAGCGGCTTGCGGAAGTGGAGGCCGCCGAACATCGGCTCCAGAAACGTCTCGATCAAGTCACGCAGGCGGAAGGGCGGCTGATCAATCTTCAATCGGCGTTGACCCAATCCAATTCCGCCGCGGGCGCGACCATCAATCAGTTGGCCGAATTTCGCGAGAAGGCGCAGGCCACCACCTCTACGATTGTCCAATCGGCGCAAGCGACGTTCACCAAATTGGCCGAGACGGCTCAGAAAACCTCCGCCGAGGCCCGGGAGTTGATGGATTCTCTTCCCCGGGCCGTCGCGGCGCGGATTCAGGTACTCAAGGGTGAGGTGGAGCGCACGCTCTCGCTCAGCCAGCAGCGCGTGGCCGCCCAGTGCGAGGAGTTTGAGCAGAAGGCGATGGTGTTCGAGGAGTGGCTGGAAACCCAGACCTCAGCGGCGCGCCAGACGATCGAATCCGAAACAGCCGGGGGCATCGCCAACATCAAACAGGAATGGCAGCAGCGCGCTGCCAAACGCCTCGTCGAAGAGGAATATCGCATCGGCACCATGATCTCCTGTCTCGAAAGCCGCGTCGGCGAGCTGGTCGGCACATTTGAGAAGGACCTGTTCCAGAAGGCCGGAAATATTCAGACGCAGCTCGACTCGTCGCTGGAATCCGCCCAGGTGCAGGCCACCGATCTTCGCGCCAAGATGCATCACCGCCTCTCCGTCTTCGAACAAGGCGCGACCAACGTCGCCGCCATGGTGGAGAATGTTCTCCGCCACGCCATGGATGAGATGCACGAGAAAGCCGCCGCCGCGACGACGCCGATGTTGCGCGATCTCGAAATAGAGCTGATGAAGGATTTGCAGGTCCGCGCGGAATCGATCCAGCGCGCTGTCGCCGCCAAGGCGGAGGAAATCAAAAAATCCCTGGATGAGCAGATTAACGAACTTTGTTCCACCGGCGAATCCCTTTTCGAAGCGGCCGAGGAGCGGATCGGGCAGCGCCTGCGTGACATTCGCCCAGAAGCGGCCGCCGCCCTCGACGCGGCGGGCGATATGCTCAACCAGCGGCTGGCGCAGATGCTGGCCAGCGCCCGCGGCATGATCGAGCTGACCGAATCCCAGCTTCAGCGGCGCATCGAAGGCCTCAGCGGCCGCGCTGCCGCCGCGATGCGATCGATGGAAGCCGAGCTGGCCGAAAAACTCGCCCACCTCGAGCACGAGGCCCACACCGCCACCACGCATCTCGAGCAGCAGCTCACTTCTCACGCCCACGAGTTGCTCGAGCGCGAGCGCCGGCTCATTGCGAAGCCCGGTGGCTCCAAGCCGCGCGTCGATGTGTTCATCAAGGGCCGCAACTCCCCCGACTCCAGTCCCGCCGCCGCCTGACGCTGGCATGCAGCCCCCGCCATTTATTGGACGCGCCGATTCCCACTCTCATCAGATTCACCCGCGCTTCTCTCTAACCGATTCCATTCACAGGAAACGGCTTCGTGCGCGACCGCCAGCGCACGCGGAGGGAAGAAATGCATCTGGCCAAGTATTGCGCGATTGCGCTGCTGACCGCGCTTGCTCTACTGAATACCATTGGCTGCGTGAGCGGCGCTTCCGTCCAACGCTCCACCCGCGATTTTCCCTGCAATACCGGCTTTGTCACCCGCACGGTTACCGTCGACGGTAACGACCGCAAATTCGCCCTTTTCATCCCCCGCGACTACACACCCGGAAAAAAATATCCCACGATTGTCTTCCTTCACGGCTTCTTCGAATCAGGCCGGGATGCGAAGCGATGTCTTAGCGCCGGACTTGGCCCGGTGATCGCCAAAGACCCGCAAAATTGGCCGTTTATTTCCGTCTTCCCCCAGACCATCGGTTCCTGGCGCGGCGCATCTTGCGAGCGCCTGGTCCTCGCCTGCCTCGATGATGTGGAGCAGAATTTCGCCGTCGATAAAGATCGCGTCATCCTCGCTGGTCTCTCGTATGGCGGGCGGGGGACGTGGGAAATCGGCGCAAAGCATCGCGACCGCTTCGCCGCCCTGGTCCCCATGTCGGGCGATCCGGATTACGCCGCTTGCAGCAAGCTCACCCGGATGCCCATCTGGGCCTTCCATTATTCCGCCGACCCGATCATGCCCTCGGGCGGCTCGGAAAAAATGGTCCAGAAAATCCGCGAGGCCGGCGGCCACGCCAAGCTCACCGAATTCAATTCAATTGGCCACGATTGCTGGACCAGGGCCTGCTCCGAAACCAACGTGGTGAATTGGATGCTCCAACAACGGCGGCCAGAGAGCGCCCAAGCAAGTCTGCCGTTAGAGCCATGACCTAGAATGGATCTGCCTGCCCCGCCGAATTCTCGAATCGTGTGGCTTTCGCATCAAAATACAGCTTCAATGTTCCGGTCGGTCCATTTCGCTGCTTAGCTATTATGATTTCTGCGGTATTATCCGGTTGATAGTTGTCCTCCGTCATCTTGTAATAGTCTTCTCGATGCAATAGCAGAATCACGTCGGCATCCTGCTCAATAGACCCGGATTCTCTTAGATCACTCATCCGTGGCTTATGCCCGTCACGCCCCTCGCTTTGGCGGTTTAACTGAGACAGCGCAATCACTGGGATATTTAACTCTCTCGCGACAGCTTTGATCCCTCGCGAAATCTCGCTTATTTGCTGCTGACGGTTCTCAGGACCGGGATTGTCCATCAACTGCATGAAATCGATCATGATGCACTTGATGTCGTGTTGAAGTTTCAGCCGTCGCGACTTTGCCCGCAGTTCCAGAATCGTCAAACCGGGGGAATCATCTACCCATATTGGCGCTTTTGCTAAATCATGCACAACTACGGCTAGATGCGTATACTCACCAGCGTTCAGCATTCCGCGGCGAAGTCTATGAGAATCGATCTTGCCACGACTACATAGCATCCGTTGCGCCAATTGCTGTTTACTCATTTCCAGTGAGAAAATGGCGCAAGGTAATCCTTTTTCGCCTGGCGGCGCAGCGATTCCTTCAATTAGGTTCATCGCCAGCGCGGTCTTCCCCATTGAAGGCCGCGCTGCCAAGATTATCATCTCCCCGTTTTGCAAACCATTAAGCTTTTCGTCGAGGTCAAAGAACCCAGTCTGAAGCCCGGTTTGCCCTCGATTCTGAAGATTATCGAATACTTCATGCAGCACCGTCTCCAGCGGCACCATCGCCCCGCTCACCTTCTTCTCGGCGATCTGAAAAATCTGCCTCTCCGCCTTATCGACAACCAAATCCGCCTGCTCGTGCGGCGCATAACATTCGCGCAAAATGTTATTGCTGGCCGCGATCAACTGCCGCAGCAGCGACTTCTCGCGCACGATCCCCGCATAATGCGCCCCATGCGCTGACGATGGCACCGTATTGAGGATCTGCGCCAGATACGGCAACCCCCCGACCTCCTCCAGCAATTGCCGCTTGGCCAGTTCCTCGCGGACGATCACCCCATCGATCGGCCGATTCTGCTCATACAACTTGACGATGATGTCAAAAATGATCTGGTGGTCGGCCTGATAGAACGCCTCGCGATCGACGATCTGCACCACCTGCCCGATCATCTCCTTGTCGAGCATCATCGCCGCCAACAGGCACATCTCCGCCTCAATGGCGGCCGGGGGCAACCGATCAAATTGTCCAGAAAGGGAGTCTGCTAACTGGCTCACAACGGGCCTCCTTTCCCAACCGAAATCCTAACACCTCAAACTCAGCTTTTACAGAGGATCTTCATACCGCAAAAAAAATCGGCGGACGAAACTTGATTCGCCCGCCGTCAGGATATCCAAAAGTTATCAACCGATCATGCATTTTCCGCCGCGGGAGCCGCCGCCGCCTTCTGCGCAGTCTCAATCGCCGCCTTGCTCTCCGCATCCGGCGCAACCCACACCTTCACATCGCTCACCAGATCCTCGGCCAGCTTCACCTTCACGGTGTATTTCTCGATCCGATCAAGCCGACCCGGCAGATTGACATCGTCCGGATTGATATTGAATCCCTGCGCCTGGAGCGCCTTGGCGATGTCCGTCGCCGTAACCGAGCCGAACAAATGTCCCTGTTCGTTGGCGCGCCGTTCCAGTGTCACCTCGACGCCTTCCAGTTGCTTGATCAGCGTCTCCTGCTCCGAGCGCCTCTCGCGCTCCATGCGCTCGATCTCCTGCCGCCGCGCCTCCACTTTCTTGATGTTCCCGGCCGTCGGCTTCACCGCCAGGTCCTGCGGCAACAGGAAATTGCGGGCAAACCCCGCCGACACCTCCACCACATCGCCGACCCTGCCAACATGCTTCACGCTTTCTTTCAACAGCAATTTCATTGTGCTTGGCATAGTTTCCTCGAAATTCTCTTCAAAAATCTGTGTGAATCTGTGCCCTATCGGTGGGGCGGACATTCTTGTCCGCCATCCTTTCAACTAGAACGGAATGTCATCCTCCTTAAAATGCTCCTGATCGCTGATCGGCGCCTCCTGCTGTGGGGCCGGCTTTTCCTGCGGCGCCCGTGCCGGCGCCTGCCTCGGCGCTGGACGACTCTCCCCCTCTTCACTCGGCGCTCCGCCCCCGGCCCCCCCATCCTGCCTACCGCCGAGTAACTGGAAATTCTCCACGATCACCTTGTGCTTACTCCGCTTCCCCCCGCCCTGCTTGTCTTCCCAAGTCTCGTATTTCAGCCGCCCCTCAATCAGAAGCGGGCGGCCCTTCTGGCAATACTGATTGATGATCTCTGCCGGCTTCCCAAAGGCGCTACAGTCGATGAAGCAAACATCCTCGCGCTCCTCTCCCTGCGGGGTCTTCCAGCGATGATTGATTGCCAATCCAAAATCCACCACCGGCATCTGGCTGGGCAGATACCGCAACTGCGGATCGCGCGTCAGGTTCCCGACCAGCACCACTCTGTTGAAATTCGCCACAATGAGCCTCTTTCGGCAGGTTTACTCTTTCCCCATCCCCATTTCCGCCTCATCCCTCCGCGGCGGCCTCCCGCGATCCGCTCCGCGCTCATAATTGCTCGGCCGCGGCCCGCGATCATCACCCATGCCCATCGGCGGGCGGTCCCAGCTGGGCCGCTCCTCGCGGACCTGGATCGGCTGCGGCTCCACCGCCTTCATCTCGTCAAGGTTCAGATGATCCGCCTTCAGCACCAGCACGCGCAGAATCTCCTCGCTCAGCTTCACATCGCGCTCGATCGCCGTCACCGCCGCTCCCGGCGCGCTGAAATAGCTGATGATGTAGGTCCCGCGCTTCTGGCCGCCAACCTCGTAGGCCAGCTTGCGCTCATCCCACTTCTTGATCACCAGGATCGCGCCGCCATGTCGCTCGATGATCCCTTTGCAGGTCTCCACCGCCTTCTCGGGCTCGGCCGTGGCCGTCGGCCCCAGCAAAAACATCGCCTCATACTGGGTCCCGGCCTTCTCGTCCGCTTTTGGTTTCTTCTTAGCCATTTGTTTCACTGCCTCGTTTGTTCTGGAATCCTCGATTTATTGACTCGCTTCACGTTTCACGTCTTCACGTTTCATCGGCGTTGAACTGATTCATCGCCGCCACAACGCCTTTTTCCATCCACGTCATCATCACCGCCGCGCTCCGCTCGATTGCCGGCTCCAGCGCCTTGCGTTGCTCCGCCGTAAACGGCTGGAGCACATAATCCTTGCCCGGCACAAACGCCGGCGGCGCATCGATCCCAATCCTCAGCCGCGGATACTGGTCGGTCCCAAGCAGCCGCTCGATGTCCTTCAACGCATTATGTCCGCCGCTGCTTCCGCCGCTTCTGATCCTCAACCTCCCGCACGGCAGCGCCAGATCATCCAGCACCACCATCAAATCCGCCGGCTCCAGCCGGTAAAAGGCCATCGCCGCCTGCACGGATTTGCCGCTGAGGTTCATATACGTCATTGGCTTCAGCAGCATCACTTTTTCCTGTCCACTGGCCAGCGACGCCAATCCATCGATCGCCAGCCCATCAAAATTCGCCCGCGCCGCCTTCTCAAACTCGCCGCGAGCACCAATCCATCCCAACCTCCGGACCAGCATGTCCACCGCCTCAAAGCCGATGTTGTGCCGCGTCCCGACGTATTGCTTGCCCGGATTTCCCAGGCCGACGATAAGTTTCATAGAGTTGATAGTTCCTAGTTGTTAGTTGATAGTTGCAATTCCTATCAACTATCAACTCGCAACCATCAACTTCCTCCTCATTTCTTCTCCGCCGCCTTCTTCTCACCTCCGGCCGGTTTCTTCTCGCCCGCCGCCGGTGCAGCACCCGCCGCACCCTCGGCCGCTTCCTCGCCTTCAGCCAGCTTGCGGCCAATGACTTCCGGTTCCGCCTCACCTTCGGCTTCCAGCACCTCGGCCGGCGCAGCCTCCAGCACTTCCTTGACCGTCGCCACGATCAATCCCGGGTCCTGCATCACCTTCACGCCCGCCGGCAGCTTCAAATCGCTGATGTGCAGCACATCGTTGAGCGCCATCTCCGCCACGTTGTGGCGGATGGCATCCGGAATCTCCAGCACCAAACACTCGATTTCCAGCGATGCCAGCACCTGCGTCAGCACGCCCCCCTCTTCCGCGCCCTTGGGCTCGCCCTTGAGCTCCAGCGGCACTGTAACCTTGACCCGCTCGTCAAAGCTCACCCGCGCAAAATCGACGTGAATCACATCGCTGCCCAGGTGATCGTACTGCACATCCTTCACCAGCACGCGCTCCTGCTTCCCATCCACCTGGAGCTCAAACACGTGCGCCCCCTTGTGCAGGTGAATCGAAACCTCGCGCTTGGGCAGCGTCACGGGCAGCACATCCTCGCCATGCCCATAAATCACTCCCGGAATCAACCCTATATCCCGAAGCCGCTTGCTGGCCCGCGACCCGCGTTCCGCCCGCTGCTTCACCGACATCTGAATCGCCTGTACCGCCATGACATTTACCTCTCAAATCAAAACCACCTCGTTGCGGTGGGGCGGACATTCTTGTCCGCCATCCTTATTTCTTGTCTCTCTCATTAAACAACTCACTCACCGACTCATTGTGATGAATCCGGTGAATCGCCTCCCCCAACAACTCCGAAACACTCAGCACCACCAGCCGGTCCTTGATCGGATCCGCACGATTCCCGATCGGAATCGTGTCCGTCACCGCGATCTTGGTGAACGGAGAGGCCACCAGCCGCTCCATCGCCGGCGGCGCGAATACCGCGTGGGTGGCCGCGATATAAATATCCAGCGCCCCATGCTCGCGCACGATTTTCACGGCCTCGCAGATCGTCCCAGCGGTGGTGATCATGTCATCCACCATCAGCACGTTCTTCCCCTCCACGTCGCCGATGATGTGTACTGCCTGCGCCTCGGTCACGCTCTTGCGCCGTTTATCGATGATGCAAATCTCGCCCCCCAGCACCTGCGCGTACATCTGCGCCCGCTTCACATTCCCCACATCCGCCGACACGAACACCGTGTTGCTCAAATCCAGCTTCAGGCTCCGCATCCAGCGCGTAAACACCGGCACCGCATACAGGTGATCCACCGGCACGTCGAAAAATCCCTGCACCTGGGCCGCGTGCAAATCGATCGCCACCACCCGGTCCGCCCCCGCCGGCTCCAGCAGATTCGCAAACAGCTTGGCCGTAATCGGCACCCGCCCCGTATCTTTGCGGTCCTGCCGCGCGTATCCAAAATACGGAATGACGGCCGTCACCGCCTTGGCGCTGGCCCGCCTCAGCACATCAATCCAGATGAACAACTCACAATAATGTGCATTCACCGGATGCGAAGTCGGTTGCACGATATAGCAATCCCGCCCCCGCACATCCTCCTCCACCCGCACCATCACCTCCCCATCCGGAAACAGTTCGGTGCGCCCCCTGCCCAGCGGAATCTGCAAATAATCGCAGATCTTCTGCGCCAATTGCGGGTTGGCCCGCCCCGTGAAGAGCTTGAGTTTATCCGCGTCTGCCTTCATGGCTCCACCTGCAAAAGCGCGGTCTCCCGCGTCACATTCCCCGCCACGGTCGTCCCTTCCCGCACCACGCTGTTCCTCGGCACAAATCCAAACGGCCCAATCGTACACTCATGCCCAATGCTCGCATCCCGCCCGATGAAGGAAAACGGCAGCACCGTCGTATCCGCCCCGATGCTCGCTCCATCTTCGACATAGGTATTGATCGGGCTCACGATCGAAACTCCCGCCTCCCGATGCTCGCGCTGAATCCGATCCTGCATCACCATGTCCGCCATCGCCAGATCCTGCCGCGAATTGGGGGCCAGCACATCCTCCGCCGTCACCGCCTGCACCGCCAGCACGCGCTTGCCGCTTTTGCGAATGTGCTCGTAAATATCCGTCAAATAAAACTCGCCCTTCTTATTGTCATTCTTCAACTG
>JBGPEF010000189.1:0-9109 GCA_041482675.1 Tepidisphaeraceae bacterium
CGTGCAGTCACCCGGCGCTTTCTCACGAGGCAGCCCGCGCACCAGATTGCGATGCAACACCAACTCCGCCAACAGCTCCCGGTGCGAGGGGTTGTTCTGGAGATGGGTCTCAATCTCCACCCGCTCCTCGGGCGTCAACTCGCCATCCACAAAGGAGGTCAGTTTCGCTTCAATATCTTCTACGTTCTCCGCCATGATCTTTCCCGGACAACAAGGTACATCAAACTATATTCACAACCAATGGGCACTGGCGGACAAGCCGCCAGTGGCGCAAAGCCAGTTTTTGCACGCGGGGAATCGGGTCAGGAGCGTGTTCCCGACAGATATGGCCTCAGCTCATCTCGCAGGGCCAGCCTGGCGCGGAACAACCGGCTCTTGAGGGTACCCAGGGGCAATCCGAGCACATCAGCCATCTGCTGATAGTCGAATCCCTCGATATCCCGCATCACCAGCACCGCCCGGTATTCGGCATCCAGCCGGCCCAATGCCGCCAAGACCTGCTCGCCTTGCTCCCGATCTTCCAGGTCATCCGACGGACGGGCCGTGTTCTGCGATGCCAGCCGGTCAACCAGGCTTGAAGCCTGATCGTCGGTGCCATGACGGCCATTCCCGTTGCGCCCCGGCTGCGAGAGCGAAAAGACGCGATGACGCTTGATCTTCCGAAGCTGGCTGATCGCCAGGTTGACTGCGATCCTGAAAAGCCAGGTGTACGGTGAGGCATCTCCGCGGAAGCTGTCCAGCTTCATTAACCCGCGGGTAAACGCCTCCTGCGTCAATTCCCGAGCCTCTTCGCGATCTCCGATCAGCCGGAGCACCGCGTTATAGAGTCGATCCTGATACAGGAGCACGAGCTGGCCGTATGCTTCACGCTGGCCACGCTGGGCCCGCCTCAGCAGCTCCAATTCGCGCTGCGCGGCAGGTTCGGCCGCGGCCACCGAAGTCTCGGCATGAACTTGTGCACCACTCAGACTCGACATGGGATTGGACGCACTCTTAAGGAAAAGGTTCCCCGGAATCTGTGTCACCAGCACCGATCCTCCGTGATCGAACCCACCGGGGGTTACTATCGCACTCGCTAAAGATAACGTCAACGACACAGGCCACTGCGTTACAAAAACGTTACATTTTTCTCTTTCGTAAGTCGCGTAACAGGCGGATTCTGCGCGAAAAGAGCAGCACCGCAGCCCGCGGCCCACGCCACTGGTAACTATGCGCAGCGTCCAATAAGGTCGCACCAGGGCAAATAAATCCTCAAAACCGCCGCGGACTCCCCTCCCCAGACACCATGGCTCCCAATTGGCAAGCCAAGACAGCGCCCTCAGCCGTTGTTACAATTTCCACTCAAAGCATGGCTGCAACGCTCTTCACCATTGGCCACTCCAACCACGAGATGCCTCATTTCCTGCGGCTTTTGCGTGAACATCAGATCGATGTGGTGATCGATACGCGATCGCATCCGTATTCGAAGTACTCCGCACAATTCAATAAGGACGTCTTACGCGAGGCCATCACCCGCGGCGGGATCAAATACATGTTCATGGGCGAGGCCTTGGGAGGACGCCCCCCGTCGCAGGACTTTTACGATGACGAAGGTTATGTCCGCTACGACCGCATCGCCCAGACACCCACTTTTCTCGCCGCGGTCGATCGCGTCATCGACGGCGCGAATCGCTCCCGCCTGGCGCTGCTCTGTAGCGAAGAGGACCCCACGCACTGCCATCGCCGGCGGCTGGTGGGCCGGGTGTTGCTCGAGCGCGGCGTTCGCGTGCGGCACGTCAGGGGTGATGGGAGCATTCAGGAAGAAAACCAACTGCCCCCCGATCCCGGCGTTGCCTCTGATGCCCAACTGGCGCTTTTCGGGGAGGAGCCCAAAGCATGGAGATCTACACAATCGGTTTTGGCCAAAAAACCGCCGAGCAGTTCTTCCGAATCCTTAAGGCCGCCGGAATTCGTCGATTGGTCGACGTGCGATTGAACAACATTTCCCAGCTCGCCGGTTTCACCAAGAAAGACGACCTCGCCTATTTCCTGCGGGAAATCGGCGGAATGGATTATCTACACGAACGCCGCCTGGCTCCGACGCAGGATTTGCTGGATGCCTACAAGAAAAACAAGGGTTCGTGGGAAGACTACGAGCGCGACTTCCTAAAGCTCATGACCCAGCGGAAAATCGAGCAATCGATCGAACGCTCTCTGTTCGACGTTCCCAGCGTCCTGCTCTGTAGCGAGCCGACCGCCGAAAACTGTCATCGCCGGCTCGTGGCGGAATATCTCCGGGCTCATTGGGGGCCTTTGGAGATCAAGCACCTCTAGCAGGCCCATGACCAGGGGCCAACGATGGAAATTGTCATCAACCATCTGACGCGGATGCAGCCCGGCTTCATGTGCGTGGCCGGAATCGATTTACTCACCATGACGCACATCCGGCCGGTTTGGCCGGCGGGCCGGCTGACTGACGACCTGCTGGCTAGGCACGGAGGACCTTTCGATATGGGCGCTGTCATTGACATCGGCAAACCAAAGCGAGTGGGGCACCCACCCGAGCTGGAGGATTGCCAGCCGGATTGGATCTACGTCCGCCGCCTCCGCCGCACGGATGGCAAAGCTTTTTTGGCAATGCTCGAGGCGGTTACGCAAAACGATTTGATCGCCGTGTTTGGCCCCGACCTCACCAAACGCGGCACAAAGGCGGCCATGGAGCCAAACCACGGCAAGGCATCGCTTGGATGTGTGATGTGCCGGGATGCGCCATCGCTGCGAGTGGTCCCTCGGCCGCCCAAGCCTGATCAAGTCCGAATCTGGCTGAGGGATCCTTCGCTGGGGGAACTGGATGTGCCCGTTACCGACATTCGCCTGTACGGCCCCGATCACGTCACCCCCGACCGGAAAGTGATCGCGAAAACCGAGGGCCGTCTCCGCAGCAGGGCCAAAGTGATTCTCGCGGTTGGCGTGGGCCGTCTTCCCCCGCCTCAACCGGGATCACCACCGGCCCACTGGCTGCAAGTCAATAACCTGCATTTTGCGGACGATCCCGTGTGGCAACTGGGATGACAGTAAGCCCTTCAACTAGGCGGCGGTCCCGGCCTGCTGCTTGCAGTTGGTCATGCCCGCGATTGTCTCTGGGGGTGTGAGAGCCGTTATCGGCGGCGCTTGCGGCCGGAGAGCAGACTGACCGCGGCAAAAGCGCCCAGAGCGATCACCGACGGCTCCGGCACGATCCTCGGCACCGCCACCTGTCCGATCTCGCTGACCTTGGTGTTGATCTCCGGGCCGGCATTGTCAGTGTGTTGGCTGGTGAATTGCTTGAGCGAGGTGCCGTCGTTTGTGGTGACAACGATGCTGAAGCCCGGGAAGACCGTGTCGGCGGTGACGGCCGGACCGGTGTAACGGTAGGTTACGTTGGTCAGATTCAAGTCGTCCAGAGGCAGTGTCTGGGCCGCATTGATTCCCGCGTTCTGAAGCTGCACTGAAAACCCAGCGCCTGCGGTGGCGCTGATGAAGTTGGCGCCCGGCCCGGGACCGGCGAACGCGACATCGTAAAGCGTGATGAAGTCCGCCGAGCCGACTGCGCCGGGAGCGATGGTGGCGCCGGCTTCGAGGCGATCGGTGTTGTTCTGCGTGGAGAACAGCAGATTGTAGTTGTAAGAAAAGTTTGAACCGACCGGAGTGACGCCCGTGAATTCCGCGATCAACGCCGCGTGTGCGGCGGAGCAGAACAGAAGCGCGACGAAAGCAGTGAGCCCGCAAATTGCCAGCCGGCGCATAATCCCTCACACTCGAAAACTAATTGAGTGGTAGCGCCATCCCGGCAACGTACCACCCCCTTCACCTGAGTCGCGATGATAAGGTGTGCGCGCGGCCACTTCTACAAAAAACCCGCAACTTTTCGACCGCTCGGCCGGTGCGATGTCAAGATGAGTAGTGTGTGGCGTCTCGCGGGCGACTTTTGCGAAAGATAAACTGAACCGCCCCAAATTCTTTGCTCAAAGTTCAGCCATCGGGCGTCGGCGCAAACCAATCAAGAAGCCGGCTGCTCCGACAAGAATCATGCTGGTGGGCTCCGGCACCGAGGTGGGCAGCGCGGTTGTCCCGTCGATCACCGCGCCCTGGAGCTGCGACGGATCGAGGCCGAGGGCCAGAAGAGTGGTGACGGCAATCTGAGTCTGTGAAACAGGGAGATCAATGGTCAGACCTTTCAGATCGCCCGCCAGGCCATTGCCGCCGACGAGCAGAGGGACGTGCGTGTCGTCGTCGCTGAAACCGCCGTGCTCCGCGAGCTTCCCGCTGCCCACCAGGATCCCCGGCTTGAATCTCACAACCAGATCGGGAGCGCGCTCGTCGGTGGCCGGATCGCCAAAGCCCGCAGCCAGCAGCGCTGGGCCGGTGAGGACCGAATCGATGCTGGCCGGATCGTTATCCATGATGTCGGCCGCGGCCTGATTGGCCTGATTCTGGTCATTGAGCCAGATCAGCGCGGAATCGTCCGCGGTCACCTGCTTCACCCCGATGCCATCACGAGCGAGCGGAGTGGTGAAGTAATCATCGGGGAGATTGACCGCCGAGCCGATGCGGGGGGAGTTGCCGTTGTGGGAGGTAAGGATGACCAGCGTGTTGCTGGCCTGATGAGTCCCCTGCAAATTCGCCAGGATCTGGTAGAAGCTGGCATCGACGTGGCTCAGGGCGCCGGCCATGCTGGGGCTGACGACTTCGTTGCCCGAGTCGTCGAGGCTGATGCCGCCGCCGGGGATCTTTTGTGCGGTGTTGAGGGCGATGAAGTTCATGCCATAGATCGCCGGTGTGGGCGTCAGGTAAGTGCGCTGGGCATCGTGTCCCCCGATCTGATTGAACAGGCCAAAGAGGCGAAGATCATCGTAGGCCTGGCTCAGATCAAGCTGCTTGGTGATGCGCGTTCCCTTGCTGGAATCGACCAGGGCCCCATTCTGTAGCTTGACCTTGGCATTGCTTTCGGGCGCGTAAAAATCGTCGAGGCCCGCTCCGGAAGGCCCGCCGATGATCTCGTAGGCCGGATGCTTCTCGATATAGCCCGTGCGCATGCCGGCCGCTTTGGCAACCTCGAACACCGTATTCACCTTGAGCTCGTCATGGGGGAAAACCTTGACCAGGAAGTCTCCCTCCTTGCGCTGCGGCAGGTTGAAGGGACTGATGCTGGATGCACCAAAATTGCCGCCGCCGGAGAGGATGTTGGCGTTGTTGTCCAAATTTTCGCGGAGCGAGACAAGCGTGCCCGGTGGCCCGCCAATGAACCCGCCGGGCGCGTAGAGGGAGCGGTTGTAGGTGTCTTCGTAGTACACACCAGTGGTTTTAGGGCCAGCGCCGGTGAAGTAGGAGAGCGAGATGGGGACCGAGTCGGAGGGGATCACCGTGTGGGCATTGGAGTAGTGGATGGAGGAGTTCCGAAAGGCGGTGATGTACGGCATATAGACAGCGGTGGCCGGATCGGTGAGATCGGCCTCGTGCAGGCCGTCGATGGAGAGGATGAGCACATGATCGAACGGAGCGGCCAGCGCGGATGGGATGGAGAGTCCGACGGCGGAGAACAACGCGGCGGCTATGACCAGAATCTGACGACGCAACATGTCCGTGGGCCCTCCTGATGGACAATCCGCCATTGTAGGTGCGGAACGTGATCGGAAGATGACGGCCGGCGGCGGGCGGACGGCGGCCGGGCGGCGGCGAGGCTCAGAATCCACAGGCGTGGATGGATTGGCGGATCTGCTCAGCGCTGTTTTGCAGGCCGGATTTTTCGGCGTCGTTGAGAGGAATGGGGAGGATCGAATCGACACCCTTTTGATTGACGATGCACGGGACGGAGAGGCAGACGTCGGAGATGTCGTGATAGTTGGTCAGCAGCGAGCTGATGGGGAGGACGCGGTTCTCATTCTTCAGGAGCGACTCGAGGATGCGGGTGGTGGCCAGGCCGATGGCGTAGTTGGTTGCGCCTTTGCCCTGAATGATCTGGTAGGCGGCGTTCTTCACGTTCTGGAATATCTCCGTACGGTCCATCACGCTCAGCTTGCCGTGGCCGGGAACGGCCCACTGGTGAAGCGGGATGTTGGCGACGGTGGCGCTGGACCAGAGCGGTATCTCACTGTCGCCGTGCTCGCCGGCGATGTAGGCGTGGACGTTTTGCACGGCCACCTTCAGCCGGCGGGCGATGAGGAAGCGGAAGCGCGAGCTGTCCAGGACGGTGCCGGAGCCGATGACTCTCTGTGGCGGAAGGCCGCTGAGTTTCTGGGTGATGTAGGTGATGACATCGACGGGATTGGTCACCAGGAGGAAGAGGGCGTTGGGGGAGAGAGCGACGAGTTTGGGGATGAGCTGGCGGAGGATGGCGGCGTTGGCGGCGGCCAGGTCCATGCGGGTCTGGCCGGGCTTCTGCTTGGCGCCGGCGGTGATGACGATGATGGTGGCATCGCGGCAGATCTCCAGATCATCCGAGCCTTCGACGGTGGCGGGGGGGACGAACTGGAGGCCGTGGTTGAGGTCGAGGAGTTCGGAGTCCACCTTGGACTTGTTGATGTCGTAGAGGGCGATGTGAGGGGAGACGCCGCGGATGAGGCAGGCGTAGGCGATGGTCGCCCCGACCGATCCAGCGCCGATGATTGCCACCTTGCTCATAGACGCGCCAGTTCGAAGTCGATGTTCAGCTCAGCGCAGGTGGAGGCGATCTGGTCCTTGAGTTTGGCGATGGGAGTGGTGCGGGGGATGGAGATGATCAGCTCCATCTCGAAGAGGGGCGCGCCGGTGATGGGGGCGGGCTTGAGGTGGGTTTCCAACGACTCAATGTTGACATCCGAGCTGCGGAGCAGGTGGGAGAGGCGATGCACCAGGCCGGGCTGGTCGATGGCGGTGGCGGTGAGGCGATAGGGAATGGCCTGTGCGGAAGAGACGGTGGCCGGAGTCGCGGGGCGAAGCTCGATCTGGAGCTGGCTCTGCTGCTGGAGCTGCCACAGCTCGGACTTGAGGCGCGCGAGCGTTTGCTCGGGCGCGCCAATGAGGACCATCATGGCGAACTGGCCGCGCAGGTTGACCATGCGCGAATCTTCGATGTTGCCGCCGCGCTGGAAGATGAATTCCGAGACCTCATCCACGAGGCCGGGACGGTCAGCGCCGATGGCGGTGAGAATGACATGAATCATGGGCACGAGAGTTTACCCCCAATCGAGTTATGGCCCAATGCGGCGGTATTTGGCCCGGAGAAATTGATAGAAACCGCAGGAGATCAGCCCCAGGGCGACGGCACAGAGCAGGAGCGAGCCGTAGGGTTGTTGTTCGAGGGCGCGCATGGCGGCGAGGATGGCGACGAGGCCGATGAGGCAGGAGACCGTGCTCTTGGCGGCGTAGCCGATGCGGGCGATGGGTTCGATCCAGGGTTGGGCATGACGCGCGACGCGACGCGCGTGGCGCTGGAATTGGTCGAGAGGGTGGGTGAGTTGGGAAACGGATTCCTGGAAATCGGAGCAATTGGTGTGCCGGGGGAGGAAGCACTGGCAGCAAGCTGCCAGTGGCGCCGGAGAGTGACGGTGTGCCGAAGCACACCCTACAGGGGTTGCCGGTGGGACGAGCGCGAATATGGATTGCATGTCTTCCCCCTTTTGTGAGTTCAGTTTGGCGCCTTGATGTTGTAACAGAGCAGCACATCCTGATCGCGGATGAAGAGTTTGCCGTTGGAGATGACGGGCTGGGGCCAGGAGTTGTCGGCACCGCGATGATCAGGTTGATTGAAGCGGCCGGTTTCTTTCCAGCCGGTGGGGGTTGCTTCGATGAGCGCGATCGTGCAGTCGGCGCCGCGGCCGGCTTCGCTGCGGCAGTAGAGATGGCCGTCGGCGTAGGCGATGGAGCCTTTGCCGAGCTTGCCGGATTTCCACATGGTTTTGCCGGTTTTGAGTTCCATGCAGGTCCAGCCCTGGGAATCGGAATGGCCGTAGATGTAGTCGCCCAGCAGGACAAGCCCGCCGTGGTGGTTGGCCATTTCGGTGTTGGCGTAGAGTTCCTTGGCGGAGAAGGAGTCGCCGGTTTTGGTTATCTGGAAGAGATTGCAGCCGACGCCATAGCCGGAGGAGACGAAGACCAGATCATCTTTGATGATGGGGGTGGGGACGACGGCGGTTTTGCCTCGGCGCGGCGCTTTCCAGAGGAGTTTGCCGGAGTCGGGGGCGATGCCGACGACGTTGGACTGGGTCAGCTGGACGTACTGTTTGACGCCGCCGATTTCGGCGGGGACGAGGGACGAATACGCGGCGGAATCGGTGAATTCCTTGCAGCGCCAGATTTCCTTGCCGTCGGTCTTATTCAGCGCGACGACGGCGCCAGCTCTTCCGCCGGGAGTGACGACGATCTGCTGGCCATCGATCAGAGGAGATTCGGCGTAGTGCCAGTTTGGAGTCTGGCCGCCAAAATCCTTCACCAGGTCCTTGCGCCAGACCTCCTTGCCATCGGCCGCTTTGACGGCGACCAATTCGCCCCACTGCCCAAGCGCGTAAACCATATCGCCATCGACGGTCGGCGTGCCGAGGGTGCCGGGTCCCTGGCCCTTGCGGTTTCCGCCGGGGCGGCCGACTTTGGTTGACCAGACGGGCTTACCGTCGGCGAGGGAAAGACAGCGGAGGTAGCTGCCATCGTCGCTATCGCCCATGGTGTAGACGCGATCGCCGACGACGGAGACGGTGGAGTGGCCTGCGCCGACGCCGGTGGCTTTCCAGAGGAGGGGTGGGCCGGATTTGGGCCATTCCTTGAGGAGGCCGGTTTCGGTGGAGACATTGTCGCGATTGGGGCCGCGCCATTGGGGCCAGTCGATGGCGAGTGCGGAGGTGGAGAGGAGGAGGATGAAAAGGGCGGTTAGCCGGCGAGCGTTATGCATGTGTGCTCCTGGGTTGGAGGGCCAAGGGTATCGGGTTCCAAATGGATGTACCAAGGGGGTGGGGGTTTGTGGAGGGTGTAAGGGGCGAGGGACGAGGGGTGAGGGGGTAAATGACGAATGACGAATGACGAAGGAATGTCGAATGTCGAATGACGAATGGGGGATTGGGTTCGTTTGGTGGTGTGCGGAACGTCCAACGTCCAGGTTTGAACGGCCAGCTTCCAAAGA
>JBGPEF010000190.1:0-9105 GCA_041482675.1 Tepidisphaeraceae bacterium
GGTCGCAGCCGCTGCCGACGGGACATCACCTGGAGCAGGCGGATGGGACGGCGTGGATGGCGTTTTATTGTTCAACCATGCTGGCGATGGCGCTGGAACTGGCGAGCGAAGACCCGGCGTATGAGGATGTGGCATCAAAGTTTTTCGAGCATTTCGTGGCGATCGCGGACGCGATGAACACGCTGGGGGGATCGGGGCTGTGGGATGAGACGGATGGGTTTTATTACGATCAGTTGCACTCGGGGGCCGGGGCGATTCCGCTGCGGCTGAGGTCGATGGTCGGATTGGTGCCGTTGTTTGCGGTGGAGGTTTTGGATGACCGGCAGATTGGGAGGCTGCCGGGATTTCGCAAGCGGATGCAGTGGTTTTTGGACAATCGAAAAGATTTGGCGCGGCATATCGCCTATGTCGTGCCGCAGACGCAGCTGACGGCGGGGATGTCGCACGGGCTGCACCTGCTGGCGATCCCCGCGCGGGAGCGGCTGGAGCGCGTGCTGAAATACATGCTGGATGAGAAGGAGTTCTTATCGCCGCATGGCGTGCGATCGATGTCGGCGATTCATCGCGAGCATCCGTTTGGGCTGAACCTGGGCGGGCAGGAATTGTTCGTGAAATATGTGCCAGGGGAGGCGGATAATCAGCTTTTCGGCGGCAATTCCAATTGGCGCGGGCCGGTCTGGTTTCCGATGAATTATCTGCTGATCGAGGCGCTGGAGCGGTATCACCTTTTCTATGGCGATTCGCTGAAGGTGGAATGCCCGACGGGATCGGGGAAGATGATGACATTGGGTGAGGTGGCGCAGGAGATTGGGAGGCGGCTGACGAGTATTTTCCTGCCGGATGAGGAGGGGAAGCGGGCATGTCATGGGGAGGAGAGGCGATTCATCGACGATCCGAATTTCCGGGAGCTGGTGCTGTTTTATGAGTATTTTGACGGGGACTGCGGGCGGGGATTGGGCGCCTCCCATCAAACCGGCTGGACGGCATTGGTGAGCAAGCTGCTGGAGGCCGAATCAAAGGTAAAAGTCGCCGCCGCCAAAGGAATCCGCCCCAGGCGCGTCATGGCATAGGTTATAATTCCCAGTCAGGAACCAAGGGCATTTGTGGCACAGATCGTCCTGGACTACCGAAGCCGACCGAAACGCCGGCGCAATCGCAACAGATGGCGTCCGCTGGGAATCGGTGCTGCAGCATTATTCATAGTGGCTGCCTATTGGCTGGGACGGCCGCGGCCTCCACTCTTGGTTTCGTCGACTACGCCCGTTACGCCAGTGAAGCAAATTGATCCGCTGCTGGAACTGGAAGAGCAATGTCGGTCGTATCAGCCTTCTGGCTCTGCCCCTGTTTACATCGACCCGGCCCGTTCGGCTGATGACTACATTCGCAGAAATCCACGATCCATCAGGATCACTGACAGCGGAGTGATTGACCCCCGATCCTATTCGGCTGATGCCTACATTCGCAGCGATCCACGATTCATCAGGTTCAGGGACAGCGATGGGAATATCACGGAGGTTAACTTCCGAATGATTGGGGATGTCATCTACCGCCCGATTCCGCCGTGGTCACAATATCTCCAGGCAAATTCAATTCCAGGAGGTGATTGCGACCATGCCTTGCTGTTTTTACACGAGCGATGCGCGAAAGGCGGAGCCGCACGCCTTGTTGCGGTGGAATTAAGTACGGGGTGCACCTCCAGGGAGCAGCTTTGGTTTTCCGTCATCAATTCTGACCGAATCGATCAAACGCAAGGTGTGCGCCGAGATTTTTGCAATCTTCGTGATTTAGTCGATCCGTTATACGTCGCTAGGTTCTTCGAGGGCGAAGCCGACCCATCCGATGCATCACATTTCACGATCCGATTCATTCGTGTTCGTCTGGGCGCCTATGTAAGCGCGTATGCTCGCCAAGCTACCGATGAAAGCGCCATTCTGGACGGTTGGCTCCTGAGTGACGACCACGTGCAATTGAAGGTGCGGGACGAGAAACGCGTCCCATAGCAGGTGCGCACTTTACGATTTTTGCGCTTTCCTACAATCTGTCGGGAACTCCTTCATCGACCGAACAAACGCCCGTAGAAAACGTAGCAATTCACGGGACCAAAAGGGGAGTTTGGGGATATGCGTTTAGCTCACCGTGCCGCGCTTGCAGTTCATCGCCGCTCCCCTTCCGCGCGCTCGATCATCCATCCCGCATCTTCGATCTTCGTTGCAATCCGCGCAACGCCTTTCGCCCCTTCAAAAACCCGCAAGAACTGGCAAAATGAGAACGAAGCCACCGCCTCCTCGCAAAAACCCTACCAGCGCCTCGCCATCGCCACTTTCCGCGCCCGCCGCGCACTTTTTTTGACGAAACGAACCCACCGTTCCACCTCCTCAGTACTCAGCACTCGGTACTCAGTACTTCCCACTCGCAATTTGCGCAACACCTCAACACCTCCTCCACCCCCTCGGTACTTTCTTGCGAGCCCATCTCTATCGGAGGCCAGAATTATGAAATCCAACGTCAGCCGCCGCCGCTTCATGCAAACCACCGCTTCCGCCGCCTTCGTCGGCGGAGTTGTCAACTTTGCCTGGGCTCAGGAGCAGAAGCCGGCCGACAGCAAGTCGCCGGGCGAAACGGTGAGTGTCGGCATGATCGGGGCAAATGGCCAGGCGCGGGCCAACATGGAGCGGGTGGCCAAGGCCGGGGCGAACGTGGTGGCGATTTGCGATGTGGATTCAGCACGGCTGGCCGACGGATCGAAGGGATTTGAGCAGGCCAGGCAATACAGCGACTGGCGAAAGCTGCTCGAGCAGAAGGATATCGATGCGGTAATCGTGGCGATCCCGGATCACATGCATGCGTTTGCCACCATCGCGGCCATGCAATTGGGGAAGCATGTTTATTGCGAGAAGCCGCTGACGCATTCGATTTATGAGGCTCGGCGAGTGGCCGAGGTTGCGAAGAAGATGAACGTGCGGACGCAGATGGGGCACAATGGCAACGCGACGGAAGGAACCCGGCTGACGGTGGAGATGATTCGCGCGGGAATCATCGGGCCGATCAAGGAAATTCACACCTGGACCAATCGGCCGATCTGGCCCCAGG
Organism: Tepidisphaeraceae bacterium; assembly: GCA_041482675.1. Lineage (GTDB taxonomy): Bacteria > Planctomycetota > Phycisphaerae > Tepidisphaerales > Tepidisphaeraceae > JBGPEF01. The sequence goes on from JBGPEF010000190.1 coordinate 3,091, forward strand.
GCATTGAGCGCCCGGCGGCGGAGCCGGTGCCGAGGAATCTGGATTGGGACCTGTGGCTCGGTCCTGCGCCTGAGCGGCCGTACAACCACATTTACCATCCGTTCAACTGGCGCGGCTGGGTGGATTTTGGCACGGGTGCGCTGGGGGATATGGGCTGTCACATCATCAATGCATCGTACTGGGCGCTGAATCTGGGCTATCCGGATTGGGTGGAGGCGGGGTGCTGGTTTAATGGCGAGACCTATCCGGACTGGTCAATTATCCGCTATCAGTTCCCGGCTAAGGATGATCGGCCGGCGGTGAAGATGTTCTGGTATGACGGCGGGAAACTGCCGGAGCGGCCGAAGGAATTGGAGGCGGATCGGCAGTTCGCGCTTGGCGGGGGCACGTTGTGGATTGGAGACAAGGGGAAGATGATTACCGCGACTTCACAGGCGCCGCGGCTGATACCCGAATCGAAGATGAAGGATTTTGTGAAACCGCCGCAGACGATTGAGCGGCTGCCGGTTGGGCCGTCGCCGCATCATCGGGAGTGGCTGGATGCGATCAAGAGCGGTAAGGAATCGAGTGCGAACTTCCAGTATTCGGCCGGGCTCACGGAGATTGTGCTGCTGGGGAATCTGGCGATCCAGGCACGGAAGAGAATTGAGTGGGATGGGGAGAATATGAGGGTGAAGAATGTGGAGGGGATGGAGAGGTTTGTGAAGAGGGAGTATCGGAAGGGGTGGAGTATTTGAGAAGATAGAGGATAGAGGATAGAAGGTAGAAGAGGAGAGTATGAGTTATTCGGAATTGGATATTAGCGGGAAGGTTTGTCTGGTGACGGGGGGGACCAGCGGGATTGGGAGGGCGATTGCGCTGGGGTTTGCGAAGGCGGGGGCGGTGGTCGTGGCGGGGTCGACGAATCCGGAAAAGGTTTCGGCGATGAAGGCGGAGTTGGGAGGAAAGAATGATGCGGTTCGGCTGGATGTGGGGGATGAGAAGAGTGTGAAGGAGGCGGTGGAGTTTGTGGTGAAGAAATTTGGGAGGCTGGATGCGGTGGTGAATGCGGCGGGGGTGATCAAGAAGCAGCCGTCGCTGGAGATGCCGGCTTCGGAGTTTGAGAGGATCGTGAGGATCAACCTGGTGGGGAATTTTATTGTGGCGCAGGCGGCGGGGAGGGTGATGAAGGAGCAAGGGCCGGATAAGAAGGGATTGCGGGGGGCGATCGTGAACATCGCGTCGCTGAATTCGTTTATCTCGTTGTCGGAAGTGCTGGCGTATGCGTGCTCGAAGAGCGGGGTGATGGGATTGACGCGAGGATTGGCCAATGAGTGGGCGCAGTATGGGATTCGGGTGAATGGGATTGCGCCGGGGGTGTTTCCGACGGATCTGAATCGGCCGCTGATTGAGGGGACGGCGCGGGGGGATTGGTTGAAAAAACATACGCCGATGGGGAGGTTTGGGGACGCGAATGAACTGGTGGGGGCGGCGATTTATTTGATCAGCGATGCGGCCAGTTATACGACTGGGGAGACGATTGTGATTGATGGGGGATTTTTGGCGCGGGGGGTTTAATGGCCGCGGTGATTGATTCGCATCATCATTTCTGGAAGTACAGCCAGCGTGAGTATCCGTGGATTGGAGAGGGGCAGGGGGTCTTGCGGCGGGATTTTTTGCCGGGGGATTTGAAGAAGGAGATTGAGGCCGTGGGGGTGGATGGAGTGGTGAGCGTGCAGGCGCGGCAGAGTCTGGTGGAGACGAGGTGGCTGTTGGAATTGGCGGAGAAGAATGATTTTATTCGGGGGGTGGTGGGGTGGGCGCCGCTGGTTTCGGAGCGGGTTGAGGAGGAGTTGGAGAAATCTCGTGGAAGGAAAAAGTTGAAGGGGGTGAGGCATGTGCTTCAGGATGAGAAGGATGATCGATATGCGGTGAGGGAGGATTTTCTGCGGGGGATTAGGGTGCTCAAGAAATTTAATCTCGTTTACGACATTCTGATTTATGAGCGGCAGTTGCAGGGGGCAATTGAGCTGGTGGATAAATTTCCCAATCAGGTGTTTGTGGTGGATCATGTGGCGAAGCCGAGGATTCGGGAGAAGGTGATGTCGCCCTGGAGGGAGAAGATGAGGGAGTTGGCGCGGCGGGGGAATGTTTATTGCAAGTTGTCGGGGATGGCGACGGAGGCGGATCATGGAGGGTGGGAAGCTGCGGATTTGCGGCCGTATGTGCAGGGGGTGATGGAAGCCTTTGGGCCGAAGAGATTGATGTTTGGGTCGGATTGGCCGGTTTGTTTGCTGGCGGTGACGTATCAGAAATGGGCGTCGGTGGTGAGGGACTTCATCGCAAAGCTTTCAGAGGCAGAGAGAAATCGCGTGATGGGCGGGACGGCGGTGGAGGCGTATAAACTGTAAAATAAGGCCATGATGAAGCTGGCAAAATACAGCATGGGGATTGGGGATCGGTTTGGGCAGGAGGGGAGGGCGCAGTTGCGCGCGTTTGCGATGGCGCGGGAGATGGGGGTGGAGGTGGTTCCGGTTTGGAATAAGAGCAATCGGGAACACAACATTGTACACAGTGAGCCGGTGAGCGTGCGCGAGGAGGCGGATTCGGCGGTGAGGATTTTGAACTGGCGGGGGCAGTATTTTGTGGATGCGGATCATATCGGGTTGAAGACGGTGGATCGGTTTTTGGGGCCGAGCGATTTTTTTACGATCGATGTGGCGGATTTCATTGGGAAGGAGGCGGAGGAGGAGGCGATCGGGGAGTTTGTGGAGGGGCAACGGAAGTTGATTGGGTCGATCAAGATTCCAGGGATTGAGGGGACGGTGGAGGTGAGGCGGGAGCGGGTCACGGCGATTGCGAGAAAGTATTTGTATGCGGTGGCGGAGGCGGGGAAGGTTTATCGGTATATCGCGGCGGCGAAGGGGGGGGAGGAGTTTGTGGCCGAGGTTTCGATGGATGAGACGGATGCGCCGCAGACGCCGGTGGAGTTGTTGTTCATTTTGGCGGCGATGGGGAGGGAGAAGATTCCGGTGCAGACGATCGCGCCGAAGTTTACGGGGAGATTTAATAAGGGGGTGGATTATGTGGGGGATTTGGGGCAGTTTGAGAAAGAGTTCAATGATGACCTGGCGGTGATTGCGTTTGCGGTGAAGGAATTTGGGTTGCCGGGGAATTTGAAATTGAGCGTGCATTCGGGGAGCGATAAGTTTTCTCTGTATCCGATCATTCATCGCGCGATTAAGAGGAGCGGGGCGGGGCTGCATTTGAAGACGGCGGGGACGACGTGGCTGGAGGAGCTGATTGGGTTGGCCAGCGCTGGGGGAGCGGGGCTGGGGATTGCGAAGGAGATTTATGCGGAGGCGCTTTCGAGGATGGAGGAGCTTTGTGGGCCGTACGCCAGCGTGATTGATATTGATAAGAAGCGGCTGCCGTCGGCGGAGGAAGTGGCGGGGTGGAGCGGGGAGCACTATGCGCGGGCGCTGCGGCATGATCAGAAGTGTGGGGAGTACAATCTGCATTTTCGGCAGTTGCTGCACGTGGGGTTCAAGGTGGCGGCGGGGATGGGGGAGAGGTATATCGGGGCGCTGAGGAAGTATGAGGAGGTGGTGGGGAGGAATGTGAGGGAGAATATTTTTGAGAGGCATTTGAGGCCGGTTTTTACAGGGAAGTGAAATTGATGCGAAGCGCGGTGACAGTTTCACTGGTGGCGGAGGCGCGGGGGGGGCCGTTTGTGTTTTGGGATGATTTGCCGGGGGCGTGCGCGAAGGCGAGGGAGATTGGATTTGATGGGGTGGAGATTTTTCCATCTGCGCCGGATGCCGTGAATCCGGCTGAGCTGAGGCGTTTGCTGGATGAGCACAAGCTTGGATTGGCCGCGGTGGGGACGGGGGCGGGTTGGATGAAGCATAAGTTGTTGTTGACGGATGCGAATGGGGAGGGGAGGAAGAGGGCGCGGGAGTTTGTGAGGGGGATGATTGATTTTGCGGGGAAGTTTGGCGCGCCGGCGATTATTGGGTCGATGCAAGGGAAGTGGGGGGGAGATGTCACGCGGGAGAAGGGTTTGGAGCATTTGGCGGAGGCGGTGGGGGAGCTGGGGGAGTACGCGAGGCGGTATGGGGCGACGTTGTTGTTTGAGCCGCTGAATCGGTATGAGTCGAATTTTGTGAGCACGGTGGAGGGGGGATTGGAATTGTTGAAGAAGTCGGGGAGTGGGAATGTGCGGCTGCTTTGTGATTTATTTCATATGAATATTGAGGAGAGGGATATTGCGGAGGCGCTGAGGAGGGCGGGGAAGATGGTGGGGCACGTGCATTTGGCGGATTCGAATCGGAGGGCGGCGGGGGGAGGGCACACGGATTTTGGGCCGATTGCACAGGCGCTGCGGGAGATTGGGTATGAGGGATTTGTTTCGGCGGAGGCGATGGCGGGGCCGGGCGGGGCGGAGGAGGCAGCGCGGATGACGATGGAGGCGTTTGGGAAGTACTTCGCATAGAATTTGTTTTCCATGCTGCGACACAAGCTGATTCATCCGCGGATTAATGAGGTTTTGGGGAGGGCGGGGCACCACGCGAAGATTTTGATCGCGGATGGGAATTATCCAGCATCATCGAAGAAAGGGCCGGGGGCGGAAATTGTTTGCTTGAACCTGATGCCGGGGGTGGTGACGTGCGCACAGGTGTTGGAGGCGGTGTTGTCGGCGGTGGCGATTGAAGAGATCAATACGATGATGTACGAGAAGAGTGGGCCGTATGCGCTGAAGGAGGACCCGCCGGTCTGGGGGGAGTATAAGAAAGTGATTGCGGCAGCGCGGTTGTCGGTGGAGTTGAAGCCGATTGAGAAGTGGGATTTTTACAAGGCGGTGGAGACGGCGGACCACGTGTTGACGATTCAGACGGGAGACCAGCAGCGGTTTGCGAATGTGTTGTTGACGGTGGGTGTGAGGATGGATTGAAGATGCAAAAGCGCAGGTTGGGAAAGACGGGGTTGGAATTGCCGGTGCTCAGTTTTGGCGCATCGTCGCTGGGGGCGGAGTTTCGCAGCATCGACATCGGCGAGGCGATGCGGGCGGTGCATGTGGCGCTGGATCTGGGGATGAATTTCATTGATACGTCGCCGTTTTATGGGAGGGGGATGAGCGAGGTGCTGCTGGGGGTGACGTTGCAGGATGTGCGGAGGGACAGCTATATCCTGGGGACGAAACTGGGGAGATACGACGCGAATCATTTTGATTTTTCGGCCAAGAGGGTCGAGGAGTCGGTGGATGTGTCGCTGCATCGGATGCGGACGGATCACCTGGATATCATGCTGTGTCATGACATCGAGTTTGTGGAGATGTCGCAGATTGTGAATGAGACGCTGCCGGCGCTGCGAAAGCAGCAGGAGAAGGGGAAGGTGCGGTTTGTGGGCATCTCCGGATATCCGATGAAGATATTCAAGTATGTTCTGGAGCGGACGGATTTGGATGTGATTCTTTCGTATAACCATTACACGCTTCAGAACACGATGCTGGGGGATCTGGCGCCGATGCTGAAGGGGCGTGGAGTGGGGATCATGAATGCAGCGCCGTTTGCGGCCAGATTGCTGACGAATACCCAGCTGCCCAGGTGGCACATGGCGACGGCGCGAGTGAGGGAGGTGGCGAAGAAAGCGGCGGAGCATGCGGCGAAGCGCGGGGTGGATATTGCTCAGTTGGCGGTGCAGTATTCGATTGAGAATGAGGATATGGCGACGTGTATCGTGGGGTCGGCGAATCCGGAGAATGTGAAAAAATGGGTGGAGTGGGCAGGGAAGCCGGTGGATCGGGGGTTGATGGATGAGGTGTTGAAGATATTGGAGCCGATTCATAACTGGCATCACATTGAGGGACGGGCGGAGAATAATGATGGGGTGATGGTAAAGCAGGGATGACCCCCTTTTTGTGGTGGAAACGTGATGAGATGAGGAGAGTGATTTGATGAAGGCGTTATATCTGGAGAAGCCGGGGGAGTTTCGGGCGGCGGAGATTCCGGAGGCGGGGCGGCCGGGGGCGGGGGA
>JBGPEF010000191.1:0-9103 GCA_041482675.1 Tepidisphaeraceae bacterium
AGTGAAGAGCGAATGGAGCGATTGAGCATGAGGACCTTCGTACGCAAATCGGCGGGCGATTGCAACGGAGGGGTGGTTTCTCCATAATCCCTCGTCCTTTGTTGTAGTGCAGGCTTTCAGCCTGCAAATGCAGCCTGGAAAGGCTGCACTACAATGACAGATTTTTGAAAGGATGTTATGCGTCGGCCGAAAATCAGCATCATCGGTGCGGGGAATGTCGGAGCGACCGCGGCGGTATGGGCCGCCAGCAAGGAGTTGGGCGACATCGTTCTGATCGATGTGCCGCAGACGGAAGGGATGCCGGCGGGGAAGGCGCTGGATCTGTTCCAGGCATCATCGATCGAGGGGTTTGATTGCAAGATTGTCGGGGCGACCAGCTACGAACCGACGGCCGAGAGCGATGTGGTGATTATCACGGCGGGCGTGGCGCGCAAGCCGGGGATGAGCCGGGATGATCTGCTGAATATCAATACCAGCATCGTGAAGAGCGTGGCGCAGGAGGTGGCCAAGCATTCGCCGCAGGCGACGCTCATCGTGGTGAGCAATCCGCTGGATGCGATGGTGTACGTGGCTTGGAAGGCGTCGGGGCTTCCGACCAAGCGGGTGGTGGGGCAGGCGGGGGTGCTGGATACAGCGCGGTATCGGGCGTTTCTGGCGATGGAGATCGGGTGCAGTGTTGAAGATGTCCAGGCACTGCTGCTCGGCGGCCACGGCGATGACATGGTTCCGCTGGTGCGCTACACCTTCGCGGGGGGGATTCCGATAACGCAATTGATCAAGAAAGAGCGGCTGGATGAGATCATCAAGCGGACGCGTAATGGCGGGGCGGAGATTGTGGGGCTGCTGAAAACGGGCAGCGCCTATTACGCGCCGGCGTCGGCGACGATTGCGATGGCCGAGTCGATCATTCGCGACAAGAAGCGGATCCTGCCATGCGCGGCGTATTGCGACAAGGAATATGGAATCGGTGGATATTTTGTGGGGGTGCCGTGCGTGCTGGGGAAGGATGGGGTGGAAAAAGTGATCGAAATTGAGATGGATGACGCCGAGCGCAAGATGTTCCAGAGCAGCGTGGAGCATGTGAAGGAGTTGGTGAAGGCGGTGAAGGTTTAACGGGAGCCGCTGCGGCATCCCTGGACGGGAAAGTCCGAGAAAAATTGACATTTCCGCAGAGCGCTCGATGGTGCTTGCTCCGGGTGACTGCTGCCGCCGGTTGCGAAACTGGCCGCTCTCCCCATCCATCCCGCACAGCCGGTATAAACGGCAGCGGACGGTAGCGACATAAAACTCCTCTCCGTATTATCCGGTTCGTCCCCACCCTCGCTCCAACCGATGTAGATTTTGTCCGCGGCGTCGCCGGCCGGGATATTCCGTCAGAATCTGGAGGACATCGTGCCACCCGAGATGATCAACGCCACGACCAAACCATTGAAGCTCCTGCTGCATCGCAGTGAGGCCGTCAAATTTCTCAATGGGCAGATCGAGAAGGGCAACGCCCTGCGCGAGCAGAAGATCCGCTCGGCCACGGGGCTGGAGCGCGCCCGCGAGCAGAAGCTGGAGTGGACCCAGTCCACCACCGTCCTGCTGAGCAAGATTTTCGACAGCGACTCGGTGATCGAGGAGTACAACGCCTGGAAGGGCAGAATCCTGCCGGAATTCGCGGACCTGGACCGCTTTATCGAACATTTCTATGACGAGATGGACCAGCGGATCGGCAAGCTCCAGTCGATCCTCAAGCGCGTCGAGTCGGAGCCGGATATCGTCCGCCGCAAAGATCTTTCCAATACACAATCCCACAGCGCCTCGCACGCCGTCGCCCAGGGGCCGTCGATGACGGCCACGCATCGGAATTCGCCGATGAGCCTCACCTCGCTGGATCAGCCGGTGCCCGCCCCCGCGCCGGTTTCGCAGCCGGCCGCGCCAAGGCCGGCGCCCGCTCCGATTTCGCGGAGCACGATGAACGGGGTATCGAATACGCCCGCGCCGGTTTCGCAGCCGCAGTCGCAGTCGGGTTCGATGGTATCGCACACGCCGATGTCGCTGACTTCGGTGCAGCATGTTTCTTCGCAGCAGGTTTCGCGCGTTGGCGTGCTGATCCTGCACGAGCGCGACGAGGATGTGGAGAAGGCGCTCTCGCAGTTTGTCCGCAAGCTGGGCTTTGAGCTGCTGCTGATCACCGAGAGCACCGACGGGATCAAGGCATCGATCGAGCGGCTCGGGCAGCAGACGCAGATTGGATTTGCGATGCTGCTGGCCAGCTCCGAGGACATCGCCGGGGCGCAGTCGCTGGATCAGCCGCTCTCGCCGGCAGCGCGACGGGCGGCGTTTGACATGGGCTATTGCTGCGGCAAGCTGGGCCCGGATCGCGTGTGCGTGCTGCACATCAGCAGCGCCGGGCTGTTCCATGACGAGAATGGCGTGAACTACATCCCGATTGACGCCGCCGAGGGATGGCAGATTCAGTTGGCCAAGCAGCTCAAGCGCTCGGGGCTGGATGTGGATTTGAACAAGGTTTGCTGAGCGCCGCAAGAAGTACACTTACGCGGGGCGGAGAAGAGACGAAGGGTAAAAGGCATCCGCTGCCTTTTACCTTTTGTCTTTTTGGACATATCCTCGCGCCATGCCGCAGCAGCGCTATAAGCTGACGATTGCCTACCGGGGGACGCACTATCACGGGTGGCAGTGGCAGGCGGCCAACGAGTTCTACAAAGGTCCGCCGGTTGCCGAAGGCCACGGGATTCCCACCATTCAGGAAACCGTCGAGCGCGCGGTGATCGAGGTGGTGCGGCATCCGATCAGGCTCATCGGCTCCTCACGGACCGATTCGGGTGTTCATGCCAAGGGGCAGGTGGCCCATTTTGATACAGATCAAATTCAGATTCCCCCCCTGGGACTTCGGCGGGCGATCAACGCGGCGCTCCCCGACGATATCGTGATTCGAGACGTCGAGGCGGTGCCCGATTCGTTTGATGCCATCGCTTCGACCCTCAGCAAGCGCTACCAATATTTGATCTGGAACGCGGAGGAGCGCCCTCCATTTTTCTCTGAGCTGGCGTGGTATCGCTGGCAGCCGCTGGACATCGTCCCGATGGCGGAGGCCGGTGCGCAGTTCATCGGAGAGCGGGATTTTGCCAGCTTCGCCCGGCCGGGCCATCTCCGGGAGAACACGATTCGCAGGGTGCTTTCCTGCGATGTGAGCCGGCGCCGCGAGATGATTGTCATTGGCATCGAAGGCGGCGGATTTCTGTGGAACCAGATTCGCATCATGGTCGGGACGCTGGTTGAAATTGGGATGGGAAAATATCCGCCCGCACGGATTGCCCAAATGCTGGAGGCGCTCGACCGCCGGGCCGCCGGGCCGACTGCGCCGCCGCAGGGACTTTATTTGCAGTGGGTTCGCTTTAATACGCATTAGCGGCATCTATCGCACTATTCAGGGTCCATTTTTCAGGGCCTTCGAGCCACCGCGGCAATCAGATGTTCAGTCCCTCGCAAGATGTAATCCGCCAGGCTTTGAAATCGCGTCACATCGCGCACCTTGAATGAACCCTTCTGGGCCGGAGCGCGCCATGCGTGAGCACCGGTTTGATACGGGTACTCGGTGTTTCGAGCGACTGGCTCATCTGCGAGCGGCGCATGCGGAGCGAATTCCATGAGCGCGGCGATTTCCGATCGATAATGCATTGAGAGCAATCGGTCAATTCGGCCCTGAATCGATGCATTGTCGGTAGTCGGTCGATGCAGCCGGAGAAGAGCATTGATGAGGTTCTCAAGCCCGTGCGTAAACTTGATCCGAATGGAAGCCATTCTGGCATCGCGCACTGCCGCCGCGAGCGCTTTAATGGCCTTCTCGACTGCTTGTTGCTGCTTTGCCACTGCCTGGCAGAACGTACGATCGTCGGCAGGGTCAAACACCCTGCGAGCCGCGTTGCAATCAGCATCCGCCTGTATCCACCAAAGATCTGCACCCGCCTCAGCCACGCAGCTCCTCCAGCAGATCACCCGCCTTTCGGCCGTTCGAGATCACCAGGGCACGGCCACGTTGAAATGCTTTGCGAATCTCGCGGACAAGCGGCCAGTTTTCACGAATTGCCACTCGCAGTTCACGAGGATTTGTCAGCACCAGCCTCAGACGCTGGCCGTCTTTCATTTGAAAGCCGGGCGTCGAATCAAAAGTCACCTCGAACAACTCCTTGTCAGGATCCACAGAGTTGGAGCCGGAGCTTTCAATCACTTCCAGGATTGAAATGTCCTTTGGAGCTCGCGAAGAGACGTAGTAGAGAGCCAAAACCAATGGTGCACCCTTCAGTCGCTTGTGCTCGTTCACCAGTTGGCGCACTTTCTGCAAATCCGCCGGCGCCCATTCGGCAAGCTGTTGAGCCATAACAACTCCTATTCAAGCTGATTATATCAGGCGGTGGCTCCGCATCACGCGGCGAATAACTGCCTCTCATACAACTGGCGGTAGGTGGGGCAGGTGTTCATCAGGTCCTGGTGGTTCCCCTGGCCGACGATTTCGCCGCGATCCATGACGACAATTCGGTCGGCGGAAAGAATTGTGCTGAAGCGGTGGGCGATGACGAAGGTGGTGCGCTCGTGCATGAGGCTTTCGATGGCCTGTTGGATCAGGTGCTCGCTTTCGGCATCCACCTGGCTGGTGGCCTCGTCGAGGATCAGGATCGGGGTCTGGCGGAGGATGGCGCGGGCGATGCAGAGGCGCTGTTTTTGGCCGCCGGATAATTGAGCGCCGTGCTCGCCGAGGACCGTGTCATAGCCGTTGGGCTTTTCCATGATGAAGTCGTGGGCGAAGGCCTTGCGGGCGGCGGCGATGATTTCATCGCGTTTGGCCAGGGGCATGCCATAGGCGACGTTGTAGGCGATCGTGCCGGGGAAGATGACGGCATCCTGGGTGACGATGCCGATCTGGCGGCGGAGCGAGCCGAGGGCGACTTCGTGCAGGTCAGCGCCATCAATCTGAATTCGGCCCTGCTCCGGCTCGTAAAAACGCGGGAGAAGACTGAGCAGTGTGGTCTTTCCGCTGCCGTTTCGGCCGACGATGGCCACCGATTCGCCGCGGGCGACGCGGAGGGTCACATTTTTCACCGCGGGTGCGGAAGCGCCGGGATAGGTGAAAGTGATGTTCTCGAAGGCCACTTCGCGTGCGAGGGGCGGAAGGATTTTTCTGCCGCGGGGGCCGGTCACCGGATGCATTGGGTGTCTTGGCCGCTCGACGGGGAGATCGATCATCTCGAAGATTCGCGCCGCGGCGGCGTTGGATTTCTGGAGCAGGTTGTTGATCTTGCTGACGCGCCGCAGCGATTCACCGATGCCCATAAGGCAGGCCATGACGAAGAAGAATTGGGTGTTATCCAGGGCGTGGCGGACGATCACCATGTAGGAGGCGTAGAGGACGATCGCGCAGACGACGATCAGGGTGAGCACTTCGAGCATGGGGGTGTTGTAGGCCTCCAGGCGGGCGATCTTGAGTTGTTCGTCGTTGAGCTTGTCGGTCATGGCGCGAAAACGGCGGCGCTCGAATCGCTCAGCGCGCGATGCCTTGACGACGCGCAGGCCCATCAGAGAAGCTTCGATCTGGCCGAGGAGGGCGGCGGAGTTTTCCAGGGCGGCGCGGGCGGTGTGGCGGAGTTTCTTGCCGAATTTTTTGATCAGCAGAAACATCAGCGGACCGAAAACGATCACAAACACCGTGAACTGCGGGGAGACGAAGAGGGCAGCGCCCAAAGCCATGGCGGCCTTGATGATTTCCTGGACGGAATTGCCCAGCAGAGATTTCAGGCCTTCCTGGAGGCTTTGCCCTTCCTGCGTCAGGCGGCTGGTGACGTCGCTGGTGCCCTTCTGGCCAAAGAAGCTGAGGGGCATGTGCAGGGCATGGTCGTAGAGATGATGGCGGATATCGCGGACGGCGAGGATGGCCGCTTTTTCGGAGAGATATTCCTGGAAGAAGCGGACGATGTTGCCGAATACCGACAGGAAGACGAGGACGCCAAGGATGAGGGCGATGGATTTGATGGGGTCGCGGGGCATTCGCTGCGAGAGGTTGTGGGCGAGGGCGAGGTGAGTTGGCGCGCGGTGGAGGCCGGCGGTGGCGGGTTGGCCATCGAGATTGACCGGGACGGTCGTGCGGGTGGGGTCGGACAGAGCGCTCAGCAGCTGCGATACGCCGCCGGGGCCATCGGGCGCGCCGGGGAGGGAGAGGACTTGGCCGGTTTTGAAGTGGTTGTAGTCGCGGTCGTGCTTGTGGGTGATGTCGGCGATGCGAATTTCGTGAGTATTGTCCAACAGCCGCACATCGAGGCGGTCCTCGACGACTTTGCGATCTACCCAATCCTGAACGCTGCCATTTTTGATCAGCACCTGCATGATCGGCAGCAGAGTCCCCAGGCCGCCTGTGAAGGCCGCGCCGACGACGAAGGCGCAGACGATGGATATCGCCACCAGCCCGCGATGGGGCGCAAGATAGCGGCAGGCGCGCCAGAATTGGTCTTTTTTTCGCTTTTTGCGAGGTTTTTGATCGATTTCCAAGCCTTGTGACTTTAGCAGACATCGCGCCCAGCGGCGAGGGGGAGGGCTAACCCGGGAAAACCTGCATCCCACCATCCACCCGCAGAACCTGCCCTGTGATAAAGCGCGAGGCATCGCTGACGAGAAAGGCGACGCCGTCGGCCACTTCGGACGGAGTGCCGTATCGCTCCAGGGGACGAGTTTCGTCCATCTGGGTGGGATCGGTTTGCCGCGTCACCAGAAAACGCGCGGTCTTGGTCGGCCCCGGGCTGATCACGTTGACGCGCACGCCATGGGGGCGAAGATCGAGGGCCAGGCATCGCGCGTAATGAACCACGGCCGCTTTTGCCGCGGCGTAGATAACACCATCGGTGACGCCAAAGAGCGATGCATCGGAGCCGATGCAGACCACCGCGCCACGACGCCGCTGTCTCATTCCTGGGCAGACGCGGCGGCAGACCAGCATCGTGGAAATGAAATTGCGATCGATGATGGCCCGCACATCCTCCATGGGAATTCCCAGCGCGTCATTGGGATTGGGCTTGCCGCCTTTGGCCGCGATATCGCCGCCGGCGACGTTGACGAGAATGGTGGTCGGCCCCAGCGCAGCCTCGGCCGCCGAAACCATGGCGGCGACATCCGCTTCGCGCGTCAGATCGCCTGTAACCGGCGCTACTTTGCCGCCGTATTTGCGAAGTTGTTCGGCCACATGATTGAGATCCTTCGCCTCGCCAAACTCCGCCGGGGCGGCCTGGGAAACATCGTGGACGGCAACATGCGCCCCCAACTCCGCCAGCCGATCGACGATCGCCCGTCCAAGTCCGCGGCCGGAGCCGGTCACCAGCGCTACTTCACCCTTTAAATTCATCTTTATCTCTCTTTCGTACCACGGGCGTCCCGCCCGTGCTTACGGGCAAGATGCCCGTGCTACGCGTTACCAGGCAATCCAACCCCCATCGACGAACAGCGGCGTTCCGGTGATATACGATGACGCATCGGACGCCAGAAAAACGGCCGCTCCCGCGACTTCGTGCAGCTCGCCCCAGCGGCCCATGGGAATCTTGGCGACAAACGCCTTGTACTTTTCCGGATCGGCCAGCAGCGGCTTGTTCATGTCCGTGGCGAACGGGCCGGGACAAAGCGCATTGACCGTCACGCCTTTGCCGGCCCATTCCAGCGCCAGCACGCGCGTCAGATTCAGCAGGCCGGCTTTGGCGGCCGCATAAGGCGCACGTCCCGGAAGCGCTACTACCGACATGATCGAGCCCATGTTGATCACCCGCCCCCAGCCGCGCTCGCACATGGCCGGGCCGATTCGCCGCGAAACCAGGAATGGGCCCTTGAGGTTCACATCCACCACCGTGTCCCAGTCGGCTTCGCTCAGTTGCTCGACATTTCCCCGAATGTTGTTGCCGGCGTTGTTGACGAGAATGTCGATCGGCCCCAGCCCCTTGTGCGCCTCGTCGGCCATTCGAGCCACATCCTTGTCGTTGGCCACGTCGGCGGCGATGGCGATGGTTTTTCGTCCGGTGGCTGAGGCGATTTCTCTTGCAGTCGCCCGGCATTCTTCCAGCGAGCGGCTCGATAGCGCCACATCCGCGCCGGCCTCGGCGAGCGCGGTGGCGATCACCTTTCCCAACCCCTTCGACCCGCCCGTCACCAGCGCCCGCTTCCCATCCAGCCGAAACATATCAAGCACTTTTTTCGCTGCCACGTTGCCTCCTACATGAGTCCCAAATCTCGCAGATAATCCACGCTCCGCCACAACTGCTCCATCTCGTAGTTCACGATCTCCTGTGGCTCCGCTCCCGCTTCAAACGGCGTCCGCCAATCCTCATCCTCGCGCATCATCTTCACCCGCGCTGCCCGCAGTCCGGCGGCCAGCGATTGAGCGGTTCGCGGCGGATATCCCTGCCACCACGTAGGGTTCAGCAGGCGGATGTGCCGCGCGGAAAGCGCGCCGATTTCCAACGCCATGGTTATGGCCGGATTTGTTTTGAATATCGAGATGATTTCCGCAAATGGAATCACTCCATCGCCGACCGCACATCGCACCAGCCGATACCCTTCCTCGCTCCAGTGCACCCGATAGTCCTTCAGGTGAACGTGCTTCACGCATGGCGCGACGGTTTTGGCAAATTCCACCGGGTCCTCGCCGACCGACAGCGCGTTGCCCGTATCAAGACAAACCCCCACGTTCGTCGCGGTCGTGTCGCACAATTCGACGAGCTCGTGACTGGTAAAATCCTGATGATCCTCGATGGCCAGCGACAGGCCATATTCGGCCGCCCGCGGCGCGGCCTCCTTGAGCATCCGCCGCACCTCGGCCACGGTTTGGGCCCATTTGCAGGCCGGATCGGAACGATCTCCGCACAAAACTCCCGTCAGGTGCATGCGGATCACCTTCGCGCCCAGAGCCCGCGCAACCACCACCGACTGCTCAATTCCCGTCCACAGTGGCTGGCTCATCACGACGGTTTTGCCGCGCAGCCTCTCGGCTAAGTTGCTCAAATCAGTGCCATCTACCATTGGGGTGAAGAGTTCCACACCCGCCGCGCCGATATTCTGGGCCAGATCAAGA
>JBGPEF010000192.1:0-9099 GCA_041482675.1 Tepidisphaeraceae bacterium
ACTCAGCGAGCTGGTGTTGCTGGCGAGGATGGCATCGGGCGGGCAGAGTTTGTCGAGCTTGGCGAAGACTTCGCGCTTCACATCCATCGATTCGGCGACGGCTTCGACGACCAGGTCGCAGTTGTTCAGGCCGGTCCATTCGATGGTGGGAGAAATTCGGTTGAAGATGTGGCGGGATTCGAGAATGGTGATTTTTCCGCTGCCGACTTCTTCTTCGAGGGTCTTTTTAATGCGGCCGAGGGCGGCCGCGGCGGCGTTGGCGTTGACTTCGATGAGGCGGACCTGAATGCCGGCGCGGGCAAGTCCGTGGGCGATGCCAGCGCCCATGGTTCCGCCGCCGATGACGGCGGCGAATTTCACTTCGCGGGGCTTGGCGTGGATTTGATCGTTGAGGGCGCGCCTGACGCGTTGTTTGAGGAAAAAGAGACGCATCAGGTTTTCGCAGGCCGGGGTATCCATCAGCTCACGAAGGGACTGGCGTTCGGCGGCGAGGCCGGCTTCGTGGCCGAGGTTGAAGGTGGTGCGCACGATGTCGATGACCTTCATGGCGGCCGGATAATTGCCGTGGGTGGTGGCGAGGGTTTTCTTCTCGGCGGTGGCAAGGACTTTTTTGCGGATGAGGCCGAGCTTGGCGGCCTTGTCGATGAAGGCCAGCTTGCGCTTGGTTTTCGGCCTGGTGAGAAGCAACCGCTTGGCGGCGGCAAGAAGCGCTTCCGGTCGGACGACTTCATCGATCATGCCGATCTTTTTGGCCTTGCGCGGAGGAAGAGCTTTGCCCTGAAGAATCAGAGGCAGTGCGCGGGTGATGCCGATGAGTTTGGGAAGGCGAACGGTGCCGCCCCAGCCGGGAAGGATGCCGATTTTGGTTTCGGGCAGGCCGATGTTGATCGAGCCATCTTCGGCGGCGACGCGATAGGTGCAGGCGAGGGCGAGTTCCATTCCGCCGCCGAGGCAGTCGCCGTTCATGGCGACGACGGTGGGCATGGGCAGGCGGGCGATGCGGTCATAGAGGCCCTGGCCGTCGCTGAGAAACTTGGTCATGGTATCGGGCTTGAGGGCGTGGATTTCGAAGAGATCGCCGCCGGCGACGAAGTTTTCATTCTTTTTGGAGGCGAAGATGACGCCCTTGGGGCGTTCGCTCTCGATGTGCGCGACGGCGGCGGTCAGGTCATTGAGCATCTGCTGGCCGATGGTGTTGACCGACTTGCCCGGGACATCGATCCAGACGGTCATGATGCCGTCGGAATCGACGGAGGTCGTGATGGTCTGAAGTTCAATGTTATTCATGTTCGCCCTTTCCACTTTTCTTAATATCTCGTAGGGCATGCTTCAGCATGCCTTTGACCTCGCGGCATGCTGAAGCATGCCCTACGGAGATCACAGCATTACTTTCGCTCCAGCAGGATGGCCGCGCCCTGGCCGCCGCCGATGCAAAGGGCGGCGATGCCCAGGTCGACGTCGCGCTGCTGCATTTCCAGGAGCAGGGTGAGGACGAGGCGTGCGCCGGTGGTGCCGACGGGATGGCCGAGGGCGATGCCGCCGCCGTTGACGTTGAGTTTGTCGATGTCGATTTCGCCGACGGCGTGGTCCTGATTGAGGTGCTCGCGGGCGAATTGATCCGACGACATTGCCTTGAGGCAGGCGAGGACCTGGGCCGCGAAGGCTTCGTTGATTTCGATAATCGGAATATCGGAGAGCGTCAGGCCGGTCTGTTTGAGGAGCTTATTTATTGCGAAGACAGGACCGAGGCCCATACGCGATGGATCGCAGCCGACGGCGGCATAGGAGCGGACATAGCCGAGGACTTCATGGCCTTCGGCCTTGGCGTATTCAGGATCGGTGAGCACGAGGGCGGCCGCGCCATCGGTTATCTGGCAGGCGTTGCCGACGGTGACGGTTCCATCTTTGCGATCGAAGATGGGTTTGAGCTTGGCGAGAGCTTCCAGAGTTTGATTGGCGCGTGGGCCGACATCTTCAGTGACAGCCTCGAAGCCATCGCGGCCGGGGACGTAGACGGGAACGATTTCCGGTTTGAATCGACCAGCCGCCATGGCCGCGGCCGCCTTTTGATGCGAGCGGAGAGCAAATTCATCCTGTTCCTTGCGTGAGATTCCAAATTCGCTGGCGAGCAATTCAGCGGTCTTGCCCATGATCATGTCGTTGGTGGGATCGGTGAGACCGACTTCCAGGCCGGCGATGGGCTTGAAATGGCGCGGACGGAGCGAGCCGATTGCGCCGAGTTTCTGGAAAAGAGTTTTGGCGCGGGCCATTTTCGCCATGGGGCCGAGGGTGGACATCGGGAAGAGAAGCGGGATCGTGCTCATCGATTCCGCGCCACCGGCGAGGATGATGGGGGAGGAGCCGTTGGTTGCGCCATCGGCTTTGGCAGCGCGAATGCGCTGGGCGGCTTCGGCGACGGCTTCCATTCCGGAGGCACAGTTGCGCTGCACGGTGAACGCCGGCACTTCCTGCGGCACGCCGGCCCAGAGGGCGGCAACGCGAGCCGGATTGGTGGCATCGGCGGGCATGCAGACGTTGCCGAGGATGACCTCATCGAGCTGATCAGCGCGCAGGCCGGTGCGATAGAGGGCCTCCTGCATGACAACGCGGGCCAGCTCGGTCACGTGCAGATTGCGGAAATTAGCGCCGGCCTTGACCAGCGGCGTGCGCACTCCGCCGAGGACAGCAACGCGGCTCGTGGCGCGGGCGGCTCCTTTTGATTTCAATGGGCCATTGCTCAGGGCGACCATCAGGCCACCTCCTTTTTTCCAGCACTTTTTCGTGGACTGCCGTTGCCACCGTGGTCGGGGACATCATCATCTTCGACGGATTTGTCGAAGCTCTTATCGAGATTTCGCGGCTCAGACGCGATAACCGCCTGGCCGTTCACCGCTTTGCGCAGCTCACGCTTGAGCAATTTGCCCAGGGGCGAGCGCGGGAGCGAATCGGCGAATTCGAACTGCTTGGGGACCTCGTAGGGCGCCAGGTGCTCGCGGCAGAGGGCGCGAAGCTCTTCGCTCAGCTTTTCCAGGAAAACCGTGCGTTCCTGCGACTGCGATTTGTCGTCCTTTTGGGGCACATTCTTGGCGACGACGACGGCCACGACGATTTCGGTCTGTTTCGGATCCGGCCGCCCCACCACCGCGGCATCCATCACCTGCGGATGGCTGCGCAGCACCTTCTCAACGCGGGCGGGGAAAACTTTGAGGCCGGAGCGAATGATCATGTCCTTTTTGCGGTCCACGACGTGGAAATATCCATCTTCATCGACGGTCACGATGTCGCCGGTGCGGAGCCAGGTGTTGCCGTCTTCATCGTTGATCAGGGCGATGCGGGTCTGCTCGGGATTGGCGAAATAGCCGAGCATCACCTGCGGGCCGCAGATCAGCATCTCGCCGGGTTCGCCGGGCGCGACGTCGCGGATGCTGCTCCACTGAACGGGAACGCCGTTGTGGCTTTCATCAATTTCGACCACGCGAATGCGCGTGTCGGGCATGGGCAGGCCGATGGAGTTCGCCCGGGGCTTGCCCAAGAAGTTGACGTGTGTCACCGGAGATGCCTCGGTCAGGCCATAGCCTTCGAGAACGGGAATTCCCGTGGTCGAGGTGAATCGTTCGGCCAAGTCCGTGGGCAGCGGGGCAGCGCCACTGAGACAGAGCCGCACGCCGGTGATTGGCGCGGGCTTGCGATTGTCCTTCTTCTGCTGCTTGTCGAATTCATCGCAAATTCCGGCACAGATTGCGGGCACGAGCGGCATCACGGTGGGTTTTTCGCGCCGCACGATTTCGACCAATTCGCGGGCGTTGAAGCGGGTCTGGAGGATCATGCTGGCGGCATTAAAGACGGGGGTGATGAAGCTGGTCATCAGGCCGTAGACGTGGAACATCGGCAGCACGGCCAGATATCGATCCTGCCCCGGCTGGGCCGACATCCACGCGGAAATCTGCGCGGCGTTGGCGAGGAGATTGCGATGGGAGAGCTGCGCGAGCTTCAGTGTGCCGGTGGTTCCGCCGGTGGGCTGAAGCACGGCGGTCTTGGAAGGATCAGGTTCGATCGAAGGCGGCCGCGCTGGGGCCTGCTCCATTAATTTCTCGAGCGCAAGATGTTGAGCGGTGTTGCCCTGGCCATTTCGGCCGTGCCAGAGTTTGTAGCGATAGGCCAGGCGTTTGAGCACCGGCTGATACGACTGGAGAGAGACCCAGATCCAATGCTCGATGGTCGAGTTATTCACATGACTCAGGAGCGGCGACTGGAGATCGAGGCCGATGGCGACGCGCGGCGTGGTGAGGCTCATGACCGAGCCAACATCGTCGATGCCCATCAGCGGGCCGGCGTTGACCACGACCGCGCCAAGTTTCTGCGCGGCCATGAAACCAACCACCATCTCCGGGCAGTTGGGAAGCGTGAACAAAACTCGATCCGCGCGGCGGACGCCCAGGCTGGCCAAACCTCCGGCCATGCGGTTGATCTGGGCCAGCAGCTCGCGATAGGTCCAGCGCTGCTCGCCATAAACCATGGCGGTGGCATCGCCATAGCGCTCGGCGGCGTGATCGACAAGCCGGCCCAGCGTGCAATTTGGATAAACGAGATTGCGCGGAATCCCCGCCTTGTCCATCTGCGCGAGCCACGCGGGCGCGAGAGCGGGTTTGGGAACTTGCTCGGCACAGTTGCCGTTGCTCTTGCCCGGCCCATCGGCATCGATGGACGCAGTTGGACCGCCGTTCTTCCACCACCGCCGCATTGAATCGAACGGGTGGATCATGTGTGGCTTCCTTTGCTGGGCGACATCAGTAATTCATTGGCCAGCGCGATGCTGGATTGTCTGTCCTCGTAAATGGAAGTTGGCATGATCGCGGGGGAGCCCTGATGAGGTACTTCGACCTCGCCATCGCGGAGATATCGAATCATCAGGGGCAGGGAGATGTCGGGCATTTCGGTGAGCGGGTTGTGGCCGGCGCCTTTGAGCAGGACATATCTGCTGCCGGGGATTTTGTCGGCCATGATGCGGCCGTAGCAGGCGGGGATGAGATGGTCGTATTCACCAGAGATCACCAGCGTGGGTGCGGTGATAATATATTCCTTGGGGTCCACTTCGCTGCGAAGAAGGCAGCGGAGCTGAGTGGCCATGGCCGATTTGGGGATGGGATTGTTGCACTTTTGTTCCAATTGCTTGTCGATTTCGCCGGCGCGCTCGTCGAGATAGAGCGGGGCGGTGGCGAGGACTTCCATGGTCTGGAGGAAAAGCATGCGCGGGAAGCGGCGAAGAGAGTGGCCGAGGAGTGCGGTGATGCGAAGGAGATAGGGGGAGAAACGGTCGGCGCAGCTCATGAGGACGAGGCGCTTGATTTTCTGCGGATGATCGATGGCCAGGCGCTGGGCGGCGATGCCGCCGAGGGAGAGGCCGAGCACGTGAGTGGTATCGATGTTGAGAAAGTCCAATAACTCGGCGTAATCGGAGGAATAATCGGCCAGGGTGCGCGGCTTCCTTTTGGCTTTGGAGAGGCCCATGCCGCGGTTGTCGACCATGACGAGCGTGAAGTGGCGGGCCAATTCGGGGACGACGGAGTCCCAGAGACGGCAGGTTGCGCCGAGGCCGGGAATCAGCAGGAGGGGCTCACCTTCGCCGATGAGCTCGTAGTAAGCGCGACAATCTGTAAGTTCTGCCCAGGCCATTCGCTGTCCTTATTTAAGGACACCTTCGTCACGCGAGCGGCTCACGGACGCTCGGCTATTCATAATGTCCCATGCAGCGTGAGGATGGTGGCCCGTTCCTCTGATACTTATACGAACGGACGTCACGAGTTGTGCGGTTGGGGAGGCCTGTGACACGTGTATGGTCCCGCGCCTAGAATCCATATGGTGACTTGATTTAATGCCACTGAAGACGCTTGTTGACCGATCCGACCAACTCATGATGCGGCGCATTTTTTCTGCTCTCGGCGACGAAATGTTCGACGTGCTCGTCGTGGGCGGAGGGATCTTCGGCGCGGGAATCGCCCGCGATGCAGTGCTCCGCGGGCTGCGGGTGGCGCTGATCGACAAGGGAGATTTTGCAAGCGGCACTTCCAGCCGATCCTCCAAGCTGATTCACGGCGGCTTCCGCTATCTGGAGCAAGGGGCGTGCCGACTGGTCATGGAGTCGTGCCGCGAGCGTCAGGTTTTACGGAACATGGCGCCGCACCTGGTTCGGCCGATGCCGTTTCTGCTCCCGGTCTATCAGGGGGATCGCAGGACGCTGGGCAAAATGCGGGTGGGAATGGCACTTTATGATGCCCTGGCCCTGTATCGGAATCATGCCAGGCACCGGGGGCTTTCGGCCAGCGCCACGGCCGCCATGGAGCCGCATCTGGCGAGGCAGGGGCTGGTGGGGTCGATCCTCTATTACGACTGCCAGGAGGATGATGCGCGGTTTTGCATCGAGAACATCCTGCACGCCGGCCAGTTGGGGGCGGTTTGCGTCAACTATTGCGAGCTGACTGGATTTGTCTCTCGCGATGACAGGATTGTCGCGGCGACGGTGACAGATCGCATCGGACATGGTTCGCTGGAAATCCGGGCCAAAAGCTTCATCAACGCGGCCGGGCCGTGGGTCGACCAGGTGGCGGGGCTGGCCGGGGCGGGGAATTCGTACCTGCGGCCCACCAAGGGAGTCCACATCCTCCTGCCGCGGCTGACCGAGCATCACGCGATCACGTTTCAAGGCAAGCGCGATGGGCGGATCATGTTCATCATGCCCTGGAATGATTGCACGCTGGTGGGCACGACCGATACCGACTTTCGCGGCGACGCGAATGACGTGCGGGCGGATGCGGCGGATCTTGATTATCTCCTGTCGGAGGTTCGAGCGCTCCTGCCGGATGCGAAGGTGGATTATTCGGACATCATCACCACCTTCGCCGGTTTGCGGCCGCTTTTGCACAATGGGAACAATTCGCAGCCCTCAGCGCGCTCGCGCGAGTGGCAGATTATTCACCACGGCGCCAATTTCATGAGCATCGCGGGGGGAAAATATACGACCTATCGGGCGCAGGCGGAGAAGATCGTCGATGCGCTGCTGCAAAAGCTTCGCCAACACGCCCGCGCCGCTACGACAGCGATAACTCCGCTTCCGGTCCATCCTGCAAATCCGGATCAGTTGCTGGCTGAGGCGCCGAAGGTTTACGCCAGCGACATCCGCCGGGCTTGCGAGGAAGAGATGGCGATGACGGTGGAGGATGTGATGCGGCGGCGGACCTCGCTGGCGCTGAGCCGATTTGCCGGTCCCGAAACGGCCGGAGCCGTGGCCCGCATCATGGCCAATTGCATGAGCTGGAGCGAGTCGCAGATGAGATCGTCGCTCCAGCAATATCTCAACCAGTGGGAATCATCCCGCGCCGCTGCAATCATGCCCAATACCGCCGCCTGACACGCGAAATGAGCCCGTTTCGGCCGGCCGGCCGCACCCAGTGATCCTCCCCGCTTGAAATGGCCGATAATTTCCACTACATCGGAGGTTGGCAATGGTCATGCGACTGGTCAGGGATGATGAGATGATGGAGAAGATGCACACCCAAGTCGATGGCGGCGACCTCCCAACGGAAGATGAAGATGGGCCGGTTCAGGAATTGGCCGATGATTCCGCGCCGGCGGCCGAGGAGGAGCAGATCGACCTGGCGACGCTGGAGGCGCTGCTGTTCTCGACGCAGCACCCGCTGACGGCGGGACGATTGGGGGAGTTGCTGGATTGCTCATCGACCCGGCCGATCCGGCGGGCGATCAAGGCGCTCAACGAGCAGTATGAGCAGAGTGGCCGGGCGTTTCGGGTGGAGCAGGTGGCGGGCGGATATCAGTTGTTGACGCTGCCGCAGTTCAATGACCAGGTGAACAAGCTGCATCAGAAAGAAGGCGATGCCAAGCTGACCAAGGCAGCGCTGGAGACACTGGCGATCATTGCCTATAAGCAGCCGATCCTGCGTGCGGAGATTGAGTCGATTCGCGGGGTGGCGTGCGGGGAGACGATCCGGTCATTGATGGAGAAGCACCTGGTGAAGATCGCGGGGCGGGCCGAGGAGCCGGGGCGGCCGATTCTGTATGGAACGACCAAGCGGTTCCTGGAGCTGTTTGGGTTGAACAGCCTCAAGGACCTGCCGCAGGCGGGGGAATTGACCAAGCCGGCTTAGCACACCGACAATTTATATTGGGTGGCATGGGCAGGCGTACTCGCATGCCCGTGTTCTTAGATATGGGAAACAGCACGGGCATCGGAGTACCGCTGCCCATGCCACCCATTGCCAATCATTCACAACCCGAATCATCCAGGCGTCAACTGCACCTTGAAATCCTTAATCGCCGTCCCATCCTTGGTGGTGAAGCGGAGGGCGCCCTGCCAGTTGTTGGTTTCGTTGATCACCTTGAAGACGATGGTGTTGATCCCCTTCTTGAGGGTCTGGCCTTCGGCCTTGTCGGTGTCTTTTTCGAAGGCGCGGGTGCCGTCGAATTTCACGACTTCCTTGCCGTTGAGATAGACCTTGCCCTGGTCGTTGCTGCCCATGAGCAGCGTGACATCCTTCTTCTCGGCCGGGACGTTGATGTAGGCGACGAAATAGCCGGCGGCGTTTTCGGTCTGGCTGCCGAGGATTTCGTTGACATCGAAGAAGGCGTCGGCCGCCTTGATGGCCTTCCAGGTCAGCTCGGTGTCGCCGGCCTTGGTCTTGTCGCCTTCCTTGGGCTGGAGTTTCCCTTCATCCTTGATCTGCTGCTTGTCGATCTCCTCGGCCCCGCTGTCGGCCAGCTTGATGGGGGCGAGCATCAGCCAGTTGCGGATGAAGCCTTCATCATCGGGGCTGTAGTCGGCCGCGCGGCTGATCGCGCTCGGGACGAGCATCAGACCGAGCAACGCACAAAAGAAGATGGCGATGTGTTTCTTCATGATTTGTCTCCTGTTTGAAGAAGTCAGGCTAAATCTCCGGGCTGGCGATGTCAACGATGCATGGCGGACAGGTGTTGTACGCGAGTAGAACTGTCACCCCATAGCTCAAATAGAAGTGTCACCCCCATGGCCGGGGTACACCGGCCGGATGAGTGAACTTCGAATGTCCCTGAAAGAACGGATTCGTATGG
>JBGPEF010000193.1:0-9053 GCA_041482675.1 Tepidisphaeraceae bacterium
GAAACTGGGACTGGGACAGTTTTTCAGACCTCACCCCCATACGCCCGCACGACCACACCCAACTCGCCCCTCACCCCCCCACTCTCCCGACCACCCACTCCCAATCTCCCCCGCTCGCCTTTGGGATCACCACCATCCGCCCCATTAGCCGCCGCTCCCGCGCCCCCAGCGACGGATGCGCGGCCAAGGCCATTGCGAATCCGCTCAGGTCCCCGACCAGCATCTGGAAAATCGCCCCCACCAGCTCCGCGGCCACGCCCAGCCTCAGCGCATTCTCGGCCACCAATTGGCCATAGGCGATCGTCGCCACGCACTGCCCGATCGGAATCGCCGCCTCATCGCCGCCGGCCGGCTTCTCGCGTCGCTTTAGAAACATCGCGAACACCTTCGCCTGCCGGGCGAAAATCCTCACATTGCCCACCGCCACCAGCGGCCGATACGCATTCAAAAAATGCCCGAAGGAAATCGTGTTCGTCGCCCCCGTCTTCGCCTCCATCAAATATGGATTCTCCCCCCCCGCCGCCTCGCCAGCCACCAGCGACGGCGGCTGCTTCAACTCCGACGCGTCGCGCGCGAAATATTTGGCCGCGAATTGGGTCGTCATTCCCAGGTTTATGTGCGTGCTCCCCTCCAGGCCGGGCACGAGCTGCGCATCGCGCAGCGCCATCTCGAAAAACGTGTCCGACTCCAGTCCTCGCGCCCCCACGCACTCCGACAGGAGCGCAATCACCTTCACGCCTTCGGTGCTCACCTTGGCCTTCTGCACGGCGTTGTACAGGAGGTAGCGGCGCTCATGCTCATTTGCGGCCCGCACATAATCCAATGCGCGATAGGCATACAACTTCATGGCCGTCAGCCGCACATAGGCCTGCGACGCCAGCGCCCGGATGTGCGGCATCTCGATCACCGGCTTGCCATAAAGAATGCGGCTGCGCAGATGCCCCAGCGCTTCCTCCGTGGCCCGCTCGCAGATGCCGATCGACGCGAAGCCCAGGAAAAATTTTCCCAGCGTCACCGTGCCAAAACTCGCATCCCACGCCCCCCGTCCGTCGGCCACGATATCGCTCACCGGCAGCTGGTGATTCACGACCTCCAATTCCCCCACAAACGCCGCCCGCACGCCCAGCGTGCGAATCTTCCCGACACATCGGTATGCCTTGGCCGTGGCCGGGCGGATCGCAAAGGAAACAAACGGCACCCGCTTCACCCGCCCCTGCTCATCCTCCTTGCGGGCCAGGATCGAGATCATCGCCGCGATATTGGCGTTGCCGATGTAATACTTGCGGCCATTGGCCAGGAACTTGCCCTCGCCCACCGGCCGGATGGCAAACTCATTGCCAAACAGATCGGCCCCGTGTCCTTTTTCGGAAATCCCAAATCCCATCAGCCCCCCGGCCTCCAGCGCGGCCACGGCCTCGCGCTTCAGGTCTTCGTTCTCTCCCATCAGAATCGAGAACAGTCCAAGAAACGTCACCTGCAAGCTGTATCCGTGCGAAGGGCTGTAATAAGCGAACACCTCCAGCAATCGCACCAGCCGGAGCAGATCGAACGCGCCGCCGAGTTTGGCGAATTGCTTCGGCGCCAGCACCGTCGCATAAATCCGGTGCCGCGCCTGATACTCGATCCAATCCGCATACCACTCTTCGCGCTGGTCCTCCTCCTTCAGCTTTGCCAATCCCTTGGCCTCGAAAAACTCCGCCAGTTTGGCGACGATCGGCTCGCGCAAGTAGATCTCGGCCGCCTTGGATCGATCGGCCGCCGCGAATCGCTGCGGATAAATCACCTCCGCCGCGGCAGCCGATGGTTCCCCCGATTTTTGCGGATTGTTGCTTTTATCCATGCCATACCAGCGGCAGCACACCCCCAGCCCCTGTTCAATCGGCCGGAATTGCTACGGTCTTGCGATCTCCAGGACAAAGCCCCCCCACCGCCGGCCCTGCATCCACCTGGCAAAGCGGCCGAGGGCCACGCCGAAAATGATGTGCGCGGCCAGCGTCACCGCGATAAACAGGACGGTCACGCGGATCGCAAAGAAGCTGGTATAGGGCGTCAGCAGCATGACGACCTCAAGCCCGCCGGCCATGGCGATGGCCCACAGCCAGCTTCGCCGCACCGCATCGCCGACCAGCGCCATGTACATGACGCCGAAGGTCATGCCGTTGGAAAAGTGATAGATCCATCCCACCACGTGGGCCGCCAGCGGGAACTCGCCCTGGGCCTGCTGGGATGTGAAGGGCTGGCCGAGAATCATGGCGCCGAACTGGGGGAAGACTTTGAAGAGCGGCAGGCGCAGCCATGCCGGCCCGGTCTGCTGCATGGCGCCGATCACCCACGGCAGGCGGAAGATGTCGTAAGCGCAGGCCGCGATGAAGCCGGCGATGGTTCCGATGAGGATGGCGCGCCACAGCCTGCGATCGCCGCGAGCGCGGTCGATGAGGGCCATCGCCGCGAGCAGCAGCGTGGCCGGGATCAGCACGAAGAAGACGAAGGTCCGCATGGAGCAGAGGCCGTAGAATTCGGAGAGGAGGCACCAGATCGACATGGCGGAGAGGGCGAAGACCACAGCGCGGCCGGAGGGGGTCCATCTCAAGATCGGAGGCAAATTCAATGACCCCGCGCTATCCATATCACCAATCATACCCTTTCCGACGCCGATACGCAGACGAAGGTTCACCGGGCACAGCGGGTTCTCACTTCAATTCCAGTGCCTGGCAGAGCACATCGGCGAGCCACTGGAGCATTCGCGGATCCTTGAAGGGGCGGCAGTCGATCATTTCCTGGCCGTGGACGCGGATGACGACGTTGCCGGAATGCTGGACATATCTGACGTCATAGACCTGGTCGCGCGGATGGAGGAGGTCCTGCGGATGGCCGTCGATTTCGACGTTGAGGAGCGACAGGGTGGTTGCGGTGACTTCGATGATCATGGGACGAAATGCTCTGCGGATGGCGCGGAGGGGTCGGCGCAGGGCGTCGAGATCGCCGGAGAAGAGAATCACGAGCAGGAGCAACGGGGCAAAGAGGATGGTGAAAATCAGAATCGCCGCGCCGACCCCGTGCGATGGGGGTTGGGTGATTCGCACGCCATGGGGCAGTGGCTCGACGATGACGCCAATGCCGATGGGGAGATCGGCGTATTGAAGCGTCAGCGGCTGACCTTGCATGGGCTGATTTTGTGTAGCCTCGGCGTCCATTATTCTTTTACGAACATCAAGACGCTCCACTTGGGCAGGTTGATATAGAGCCGGCCGTCGGCCTGGACCCAGAGGGTTTGGGCGGGGTTGCCGCAGTCGTAGCCGCCGAAGTATGGGGCCTGGGAGTTGAAGATTTCGCGCCAGCCGCCGGTGTCGCCGCCCATGGTGATGCCGTAATCGCTGAAGCGCCATTCGCCTTCGCCGGCGTTGACCACGACCAGGACGACGTTGCCATTGTTGCTCCAGCGCTTGAAGGCGAGGACGGCGTTGGAGGGGTCCAGGTGCTTTGGCTCGAGGGAATCGGAGCGGAGAGCGGGGTTTTGCCAGCGGACGGCGTTGGCAGCGCCGACGAGGCGCATCATCTCCTCGCCTTCGGAGGTTCGCAGGAGGTTCCAGTCGAAGCGATGATCGCGATGGGTGGGATTGGCATCTTCGTTGGCGGTCCAGTAGCCCCACTGATTGGTTTCGGTGCCCATGAACATCATGGGCGTGCCGGGGATGGCGACGGCCAGGGCCCAGCCGAGGCGGGCCTTGGCGCGGGCGTGCCAGTCGCCTCGGCCGCCGGCGAGTTCGACGTAATAGCGCTTGTCGGGTTTTGCGCCGCTGTCGCCGTCGGCGATGTTGTCGTGGGAGCCGAGGGGATAGCGGACGAAATTCGAGGCGTGGGGATAGCCGGAGAATCCGATGAACGATTTGAGGCGGCCGAGACGCCAGGCGGTGTCGCCGCTCTTTACGTTGTCCATGGCGTCGCGGAAGGCGAAGGGGTCGTTCATGCCCCAGATGGCGTCGAAGCCGAGGTTGTTGATGACATACCACCAGCGGTCGGTCTGGCCGCCATCCCACTCGGCGATGAGGTATTTGTTCCACCAGGTGGGCTCAGCGCGAATGCCACGGATGATGTAATCGAGGCACTCCCATTGAATTTCATGAGCGGCGTCGAAGCGCAGGCCGTCAGCGCGATAGTCGCGAAGGAGCATGCGGGCGTGGTCGAGGAAAAAATTGCGGACTTCCTGCTTCCAATGAGCGGGCCGCGGGCCCCAGGGGGTGCGAGTGGTTCCTTCGAAATAAATTCCGCCGCTGGGCTTCCTGTTTCCATCCAGTTCCCACAGCGAATTGTCCACGTCGGCGGCGTGGTTGTAGACGACGTCGAAGATTACGGCCAGGCCCTTGTCGTGCGCGGCCTTGACCATTTTGCGAAGTGATTCGGGGGAGCCGTAGGCGCTTTCGGGGGCGAAAAAGTCGGCCGGGCCGTAGCCAGCGCTGACATCGCCGGGATTTTCGACGTCGGGGAGCAGCGCGATGGCGTTGAAGCCCAGGCCGCGGATGTAATCGAGTTTGGCGGCGAACTGAGAGAATTCGGCGACGCGATCATCGCCAACCTGCACGCCATCGTTGTAGCCAGCGAAGGAGCCGACGTGGACCTGATAGATGATCAGGTCGGCGGGCGAGGGCGTGGCGAAGGGGTCTTTGTCGAGGCCGCTGGAGGCCATTTCGGCCGCGAGATCGATGATGATGCTGTTGCTGTTGGCGCTGGAATCGGGGACGTCGTAGGAATAGGGATCGGTGCGCCACTGTTCGCCGCCGGGATTGTCGCCGCCATCAGCGCGGTTCTGGATGACGAATTTATATTCGTCGCCGGCCTTGGGGCCCTGCACATCGACGGACCAGAAGCCGTTGCCTTCGTGATAGAACGAGATCTGGTCGCTGGTCCAGTTGTTGAAATTGCCGGCGAGGCTCATCTCTTTTGCGTTAGGCGCCCAGACGCGGAAGGAGCAGGAGCCGCCGTGCATGATGGCGCCCATGCCGGGCAATTGCGAGGGCGCTGTGGATGTAACGGGCATAGGGCTCCCTTTTTTTGGATCATGGCGCTGTGGCGCTCGCGTTGCGATTATTAATTTGAACTCACAACGGGCTTGCGGACAAGCCGGGGGGATGGCCGATAGAATTCCTGCTGCCTAGTGTTGAGGTGTCTATATAAGGAAGGACCCATGACCACAGACGCCGTCGTTGCGATGAATCCGATCCCACAGGCCACACCTGAGCAAAAACCGCGCATCTGGCTGCCGATTGCGCTGGTGGTGATTTATTGGGCTTACGTCGTCATCACCAACTCGATGGAGATGCCGATGTTTCCGCGCTTCCTGTCACAGACCGGGGTGCTGATCGTCGTGGGGCTGGTGTTTCTCATCTGGTGGCTGTTCAATCGGCGTGTCAAACTCGCTGATAAATTCATCGTGCTGGGGGCGGCGATTGCTTCGCTGATCGTGGCCAAGGTTCTTTCCGACCAGACGCTGGGGCCGTTTCCAATTATGAGCGGGCTGCCGCTGGTGTTCACGGGGTGGGCGCTGTGGATGCTGCTGGCGCGGAAGGCGAGAGCGGGTGTGTGGAAAGGCGGGCTGATCGTGGCGCTGTTCCTCTCGACGGCGATTTTTCCGATGCTGCGCATGGAAGGGCTTGGGGGCGCGGGCATGCCGGATTTCCGGTGGCGCTGGAGCCATGCGGCGGAGGATGAATATCTGGCGCGGCGCGCCCCCTCCACTCTGCCTGCGCAGACGCAGGCGGTGGCACTGACGCTTCGCACTGGCGACTGGCCGGGCTTTCGCGGGGCGAATCGGGATGGGGTGGTGCGGGGGCTTACGATCAATACCGCGTGGGACAAGTCGCCGCCGCGGCAGGTGTGGCGGCACCCGATTGGGCCGGGGTGGTCGTCGATGACTATCGTGGATGGACGGCTTTTCACCCAGGAGCAGCGCGGGGAGCATGATGTGGTGGTGTGCATGGACGCGGCCAGCGGCGGCGAGATCTGGTCGCACGCGGAGAGCGGGCGATTCTGGGATCCGCTCAGCAGCGCTGGGCCGCGGGCCACGCCGACGTTTGATAGGGGGCGGATTTATGCGCAGGGGGCGACGGGCACGCTGCTGTGTCTGGATGCGGCCAGTGGGCAGAAAATCTGGTCGCGGGATATTCTGGTGGATGCGAACGCGAAGATGCCGGATTGGGGCGTATCCAGTTCGCCGCTGGTGAGCCATGGGGTGGTGGTGGTTTATGCGACGGGGCATGGGGGCAAGGGGTTGATGGGGTATCGCTGCGAGAATGGCGAGCTGGCGTGGACGGTCAATGCGGGGATGTACAGCTATAGCTCTGCGCATGCGGCCAATATCGGCGGGCAGGAGCAGGTGCTGTTTATCAGCGATAAGGGAATGGTCTCGGTGGAGCCGGCGGGTGGGAAGGTGTTGTGGGAATATGCCGCGCCGGGGCAGCCGCCGCGGTCGCTTCAGCCGTTGATGATGGGTGATGGGAAAATTCTGGTTCACAATGGGCTGGAGACGGCGACCGATTTGATTGAGGTGGCGCGCAACGGCGATGGGTATGCGGCGACGAAGGTGTGGAGCACGAAGAATTTGAAGCCCTCGTTCAATGATTACGTTTTGCACAATAGGTATGTCTATGGCTTCGATAACACGGTGTTTTCCTGCGTCGATGCGAAGACTGGCGAGCGCAAATGGCGCAAGGGGCACTATGGGACGGGGCAGGCGCTGTTGTTGGCGGATCAGTCGGTGCTGCTGGTGCTCTCGGACAGGGGGAAGGTGGTCTTGGTGGCGGCGAAGCCGGAGAGTTTTGAGGAACTTGGGCAATTCTCGGCGATCGAGGGGAAAACGTGGAACCATCCGGCGATTGCGCAGGGGCGGTTGTATGTGAGGAATTCGCAGGAGATTGCGTGTTATGAGTTGAAGTGATCCGGGGAGTCATTTTTTCGCGGAAGAGACGAAGTCTTCATGAAAAATTTTGCGACTGCATTGATGGTGGGGATGATGTGGGTCGGGCTCGTGGGGTGCGCGAGCAAGGCGCAATATAGTGGTCCGGAACCGGCGGCCACGGTTGTGATGCATCTGCACAGTTTTGAGCCATCGACCGTGACGGTCCGAGCTGGCCAGACGGTGCGCTGGAACAACACATCGATTATCTGGCACACGGTCACCGCCGATCCCGCCGCGGCAAAAGATCCGGCGCATGTTGCGCTGCCGGCCGGGGCGCAGCCGTTTGATTCCGGCAAAGTGGAATCCGGGGGCAACTATTGGCACACCTTCAGCGTGCCTGGGACCTATCGCTACATCTGCAAGCCGCATGAGAGCAAGGGGATGCTGGGGACGATTGTGGTAGAGCCTTGAAACGGGGCTGGCAGCAGGCATATAAGTAGCCTTATGCGTGCTGATATGTCCACAGTCTTTGTCGAGCGACCGACATGGCGGGAAACGATACACGATCCGGGTTGCGGCGACATCGCCATCTCAAACACCGCAAAGTTGTTCGCTCGCATCGGCGGGCGGGACGAAGTTTTCGTCGTTTACGGCTGGTCCCAGGCCGCCGGGGCACTCCCTGGGGATGGTCACTTCGAAGCAGCTTCCCTGATCGCCGGTGCTGACGAGACGAACGCTCCCGCCGAGCTGGTCGGCAAGGCATTTGCAGATGGCCAGGCCCATCCCGAATCCTTTGCTGCGGTCGCGCTCGGTGTTGTTCACCTGGTAGAATTCGTCGAAGAGATAGGGCACGTTTTCCTGGGGGACGCCGATGCCAGTGTCGGTGACCCAGACAGAGAACGCTTCTGGGGCGGGGATCAGCTCCAGAGTCGCGCCGCCGGCACGCGTGTATTTGAGGGCATTGTCGACGAGATTTCCGACCAGGCGCTCCAGTTTTTGCCGATCCGTCCGGGCCTGGATGTCAACGTCACGAGCGATGCGGACGTAAAGCCCCTTCTGCTCGGCGATGGGGTGGAATCGCCTGAGGACCTGGTTGAGCGTGCTCAAAACCGACACCTGTTCAATTGTGTTGTGCTCTTCGCCGCCGGTGCGGGCGAAGTCGAGGAGCTTGGTGACATAGTCGCCGGCGGATTTTGCACTCTCGACGATGGTGTTGGCGCACTTGGGAACTTCATCCGGCGGGACTATTCGCAGCAGCTCGGCGTTCAATACGACGCTGTGAAGGGGAGAACGCAGGTCGTGACTGAGGGCATTGAGGAAGAATGCGCTGCGCTTGGCCTGCAATTCCCGCGCGGCAGCGAGCAGCTTCTGGGCTTCGATGTCGGCGCAGGCGCCCAGCCACTTCACGCCGCCATGATTGATGATCGGAGTGGCACTGACGAGGAAGGCGCGGTATCCGGAGAGCCCTCCCAATCGGGCTTCGATGGTGGTTGCCTTGCGGGTTCGCAATGCCCTGGCCCACCAGGCTTCGACGCGATGACGGTCTTCAGGATGAATCGCATCCAGCCAGGTTTGCCCGTCACCGACATATTCGACCCAGCGCTGATTGGAGAAATCGATCTCGCCGTTGTCGGTGGCGGTCCAGACCATCTGGGGAAGGAGCTCGGCAATCTCGCGGTAGCGTTTGGCGGATTGTTCCAGCGCCTGCAACTGCGAAAGCCGCTCATCCACCAGACTGATGCCGCGCATTTTGATGGCGTACGACCAGGTGGAGTAGAGCAGGAAGATCAGGGCGCAGTCATACAGCCGCCAGATGGGCCACGGCATGTCGTACCAGAAAAATGCCGCCCCGCAGGCGATGGAACAGAGCGTGATGATGAGCAAGCGCCGGGCCGCCGCGGCGCATTCGGCGGTTTTGGAGAGCTTGGACTGAAAGTAGCGGTTATAGGCGATGACCGCATAACCGATGGCGACCAAGAGGCTGAGGGCGATCGTCAGATACGACCAGTAGATGTCGGAAGCAGAGCCCGGCACGTGATCATTACCACTCAGCAATTTGAGGAGATCGTCCATGTTCACCTCGTTACTTGGCGGGGAGATTCAAACGATATTTAATCCAACTGTTCCGCCAGGACATCATGTAGACCTCCTCCAGCGGCAC